>JACZYW010000004.1 GCA_022570885.1 Chloroflexota bacterium
CGGCGGTAATGTGATGGGCAATGTGATGAACATGGGAACGTGGTAGGTTGAAGCTCTCGCTCCTTATCCCCGTGCTTAACTACGAGGAGGCCCTTGGCGAGACGATCGAGCGCCTGCGCGAGGCGTTGGGCGGCGACGTGGAGATCCTCGTGGTCTTCGACGTGACGAAGCCAGAGTTTCAGGAGCAGGTCGAGCGGCTAAGGATCGAGCTGGCCGAGCGGTTCGATGTCCGTTCGCTCGTCCGGCTCGACGAGCGGGGCTTCGGCTCCGGGCTGCGCTACGCCGCGCAGCACGCGACCGGCGAGGCGCTGCTGCCGATCATGGCGGACCTCTCCGATGATGTGGCGGCCATCCCCACGATGCTCCAGAAGATCGCCGATGGAGCGGATGTCGTCGTCGGCGCTCGCTACGTGGAGGGTGGGCGAATCGTGGGAGACACGCCGAAACAGCGGCTCTCGCGTTGGTATACCTGGCTTATGGGTACCCTGACCACGGTCAAGTGCGGAGACGCCTCGAACAGCTTCAAGATGTACCGCCGAGAGGTCTGGGAGGCAGTTGAGCCGAGAGGGCAGTCGTTCGACCTGTCAGTAGAGCTGGTGGTGAAAGCTGCCGCCCTCGGCTATCGTATCGATCAAGTGCCCGCCACGTGGGTGAACCGGCAGGCGGGCCGCTCGAACTTCAGGATGGTGGGCGAGTTGTGGAACTACGGCCGCTGGCTGCTCCTCGCTATGCTCCGCCTCCCGTCCCGCTGGGTGATCGTCGCCGGGTTTGGGCTGCCGTTGCTGGTGAGCTGGGCGGTGTGGCGCAGGCCGCTCGCTCGGGCGTCGCAGCGGCCATAGCGAGACAAAGGAGGCGCATCATGAACCCTGCAGCGTTACTCGATAAGGTCAACCGCGGCGATTTCTGCGTCGGTATCGTTGGCCTCGGACGGGTAGGCCTTCCGCTTGGTATCGCCTTTGCCCGCAAGGGCATCCGCGTCATCGGGGTCGATCGGAACGAAGAGCTGCTCGCGCTCGTCGGAGCTGGGACGATGCCCTTCTACGAAGAGGATGAGCACGATAGCCTGACGAAGGTCATCGCCTCAGGGAAACTGTCCGTTACCAGCGACTATGACGCTCTCCGAGAGGCGGACATTCTGTTTATCACCGTCGCTACCAGCCTCAACATCGAGCAGCGCGTCGACTTTTCCCAGCTCTACTCCGCGCTGGAGGGGCTCTGCCCTCGCCTGCGGCCGGTCCAGCTCCTGATCCTGCGCAGCACGGTATCGCCGGGCACGCTCGAGAAGATCGTCAAACCATTCATCGAAAAGCACACTGACCTGGAGGTGGGCAAGGACATCCTGCTCGCCTCGGCGCCGGAGCGCATCTCGGCAGGGCGAGCCCTTATCGAGTTGGAGACGCTACCGGAGATCGTGGGCGGTCTCGATTCGATCACCACCGATATCGTCGGCGCGGCGCTGCGAACGCTCAACCCAAAGAAGCTGATCCACCGCACCGACCCGGTGAGCGCCGAGCTGGCGAAGCTCTTTACGAACGTCTACCGATACGTCACTTTCGCCGTCGCGAATGAGTTCGCGCTGCTTGCGGAGCATCACGGTCGAAATGCGCACAGCATCATCCGCACGATTAACGAGGGCTATCCTCGCGGCAACATCCCGCTGCCGGGGCCCTGCGGCGGGCCCTGTCTGGCCAAGGACGGATACCTGCTGGTGGAGGAGCTTAGCTACCCCGACTTTATTCTCACCGCCTGGAAGCTCAACGAGGGCGTCCCATCGCATCTGGTGCACCGCCTCAAGGACGCGCTAAGCAAAGAAGGGAAGCGCCTGGCCGATACCAAGATCGGCGTGCTGGGCAAGGCATTCAAAGCGGACATCGACGATCTGCGGCAGTCGCCGGCGATGCGCATTATCGAACTGCTCGAGCGAGAGGGCGCGGACGTGCTCTGCCATGATCCGTTCCACGACACGCCCCCGCTGGACGTCGTGATCGAGGACGCCGACGCGGTCGTGCTCGCCACCAACCATACAGCGTTTCGCGAGCTTCGGCCCGCGGAGATGCGCAAGAAGACCAAGCCGGACTGTATCTTCGTCGACTGCTGGGGCCAGTGGGACGAGCCAGACGAAGAAGGCCGGATCCTCATGTTCGGAAGGGGGGACGCCACATGATCGTGGTCACCGGGGGCGCCGGATTTATCGGGAGCGCTGTTGTCCAGGTCTTGACTGAGCAAGGCCACAAGGTTCGTATCGTCGATGACCTCTCGAAAGGGCAGGCGGAAGAGAAGGCCGGCGACCACGAGTTTGTGCTCGCCGATCTACGCGACGCCGAGCAGGCCAAGCGGGCGCTGGAGGGTGCCGAGGTCTGCATCCACCTCGCCGCGAAGATCGGGGGCATCAGCTACTTCCACAAGTATCCCGCTACGATCCTGAGCGACAACGGCGTGATGCTATCGAGCGTCTTCCAGGCTGCGGCGGAGCATGGCACCAAGGTCGTCTACGTCTCCTCATCGATGGTGTTCGAGCGGACGGAGCAGTTCCCCACGCCTGAGAGCGCCGTCGCAGACTCGCCACCGCCGATCACCCACTATGGCTTCTCCAAACTTGTCGGCGAATACTTCTGCCGCGCCTTCCACGAAGAGCACAACGTCCCCTTCGTGATCTGCCGGCCGTTCAACGCGTATGGCCCCGGCGAGATGCCCGAAGGCGAGCCCGGCATGGCCCATGTCATTCCGGACTTGATCAAGAAAGTGCTGCGAGGGGACTATCCGCTCGAGATCCTCGGCAGCGGCGACCAGACCCGCTGCTTCACCTACGTTACCGACGTAGCGGAGGGCATCTGTCTGGCCGGGCTGGACCCCAAGGCGGAAAACGAAGACTTCAACGTCGGCGTGAACACCGAGGCGTCCATCCGGTCACTGGCGGAGCAGATCTGGCAGCAGTGTGGTCGGGAGGAGCCGTTCTCTCTTCGCCACGCGCCGCCGTTCCAGCACGACATCCAGACGCGAGTGCCCGACACGTCGAAGATCGAGCGGCTTCTCGGCTGGCGGCCGAAGGTGCAGCTCGAGGAGGGGCTGCGCCGGACCATCGCCTGGATGCAGGACCCGGCGCGGGCAGAGGTCAAGACGTAGGACGCGATGCTACCGAAGCGGGCAGAAGCGGACGATCTTCCAAGCCTCTACCGGCATCGATTTGGCGAGGCTGAGCGGAAGCAGAAGGACGCCCTCTGGAAGGTGCTGTGCGAGCAGTTCCTGCAACGCTACGTCGGGCTCTCGGACACCGTCGTCGATCTGGGCGCCGGCTACGGCGAGTTCATCAACAACATTCGCTGCGGCAAGAAGTACGCGGTAGATCTGAACGAGGATACCGGCCGGGCTGTCGACGATGACGTGACCTTCCTCAAGAGCAGCGGCTACGAGCTCACCGCGCTGGACGACGGCTCGGTGGACGTGGTCTTCGCCAGCAACCTCTTCGAGCATCTGGCCTCGAAGGACGAGCTGCTGGCGACGCTGAGAGAGATCGAGCGGGTGTTGCGCGCCGGCGGCAAACTCCTCGTGCTCCAGCCGAACATCCGCTATGCCTATCGCGAGTACTGGGACTTCTTCGATCACCACCTCCCGCTGAGCCACGAGAGCCTCTCCGAGGCGCTGGAGCTTTCGGGCTTCGACGTCGTCGAGTGCAGGCCACGCTTCCTGCCCTATACGACGAAATCCCGCCTGCCACAGCATCCGCTGCTCCTCCGGCTCTACCTCCGATTGCCACCGCTACAGTGGCTCCTGGGCAAGCAGATGTTCGTGGTGGGGATGAAGCGGGCCGGCTCGGCTGCTTGATCACGGCCTTTGCTAGTTAGAACGAGCACAGGCGCTGGGCCTCCTCCCAGACGCGAGGACGGTAAGGACGGCGAGGTTTGGATCGAAGCGCGGAATCGCCGCAGGCTCGAAGAAGTGGCCACACCACGATGAGCCGCGTTCAGCGATGGGCGCAAGGGCCCGGTGGGCAGGCATTCGTCGACCGGCTGCAGGCGTTCGCCCCACAACTCGTGCTGGCGGCGATCTTGCTCCTCACCTTCGCCGTGTACGCCCCGACGCTGACCTTCTGGTTCATGCACGACGACTTTTTGTTCCTTCGCGCTGCCCAGACCGCCTCCAACCCGTGGGTCTACGTCCGCGACTCGTTCGACTTCCGCAACCCCGGCCCTCCGGCAGACTTTAGCTTCTACCGTCCGCTCTACCAGGCCAGCTTCCTGGGCTTCTACAAGCTCTTCGGGTTGGAGGCGTGGGCGTACCATCTGCTAAACGTAAGTGTCCACCTGGCTAACGTGGCCTTCGTCTGGCTGATCGCGCGCAAGCTGACCGGTCGAGTGCTCGTCGCTCACGGGGCGGCGCTTATCTTCGCCCTCCACCCGGCGTACACCTCGGCCGTCGCCTGGGTCGCTGCGGGGAATGCCGTGCTGGAGACGTTGCCTTACTTGGCCTCGCTCTGGTTCTTCCTCAAGTATCTGGACGGCGGCCCCCGGCGACTCGGGTACTACGCCGCGTCGTTCGTGGCGTTCGTGCTGGCGCTGTTGTTCCATCCCGAGGCGCTGATGCTGACGGTGCTGATCGTGCTGGCGTACCCCCTGCTCTACGCTAGAGGGACTCGCGATCTGCGAACGGTAGGGCCGTGGCTGCGCCTGGTGCCGTTCGTCGTCACCGCCATCGCTTACTTCCAGATCCAGTCCTGGGTACGGGACCAATCGTTCGAGCAATCGGTCGCGTTTGGGTTTGGGTGGTGGTTCAACGATAACTATCTGCGCTACCTATCGCTGGCCATCTATCCGCTCGATCCCGGCCGCTCGACCGACTACTCAGCCAGCCACATCGTGTTCACGATCGCCTTCCTGTTTATCAGCGTGATCGTCGGCGTCGCGGGGCCTCGCCGGGGTCACTCCACCACCTTCGTCCTCTACTGGTTCTATATTGCGCTCATTCCCCTGTCGACGTTCCTTCTCGGCGCTTACAGCCGGAAGCTCTACACCGCTGGGCCGGGGCTGGCCATCTTGCTCGCGATGTTTGTCGCCGTGGTGTGGGACGCCCGTCCGAGACGGCTCGGAGCCTGGGCGCCGGCGTTGGCGTTGGCGATCGTCGTCCCCATCGTCGGGGTGATGGTCTGGCGTGGCGTCGAGCTCAGGGCTGGTCATCGGCACGCGATGTTCCAGAGCAGGCAACTGCTCCAGCAGGTACAGGAGGAGTACCCGAGCCTGCCTCCGGATGCGCGTGTCTATCTGGTGGGCGTGCCTGGGCTACTTACCTTGTTCACGGACAGCTACGTGAGGGACGAGCTCAGGCTCTACTACGGCGACATCGAAGTGCGGGCGTTCGGCAACGACGCGCAATTGGCCGAGGCGGATCTTGAGCGCAGCGACGATGATATCGTCATCCACTACCGGCCTCCAGGCAGGGCTCCATGAACCGAATGTTCATCTTGCGAGCGCTGGCAGACCGTGTCCGGCGATGGGTACAGCAGCCCCAAGGTCGGAGACTCGCCGCCTTTGGCCAGACGTTTGCGCCGCAGCTGGTGCTGGCGGCGATCCTGCTGATCATCTTCGCGGTCTACGCGCCAACGCTGACCTTCTGGTTCATGCACGACGACTTCACGTTCCTGCGCGGGGCGCAGACGGCTTCTGATCCTTGGGTTTGGGTCAGAGAATCGCTCGACTTCCGAAGCGAGGGACCGCCGGAGGGCTTCGGCTTTTACCGGCCGCTTTACCAAGCCGGCTTCCTCGGGTTCTATAAGCTGTTCGGGCTGGAGGCGTGGGCGTACCATCTCCTCAGCGTGAGCCTACACCTAGTGAACGTGACGCTCGTCTGGCTCATCGCCCGCAAGCTAACGAATCGACTGCTCATTGCTCACGGAGCGGCGCTCATCTTCGGCCTCCATCCAGCCTATCCTACGGCGGTGGCTTGGATCACGGCAGGGAACTCGGTCCTGGCGACCGTGGCCTATCTCGGATCGCTCTGGCTCTTCCTCAAGCATCTGGATGGCGGCCCCCGGCGACTCTGGTACTACGGGGCCTCGCTCTTGGCCTTCGTGGTCGCGCTGCTGTTCCATCCGGAGACATTGGTGCTCACAGCGCTGATCGTGCTTGCTTACGGCCTGCTGTACGCGAGAAGCATACGCGACCTGCTGGCCGTCTGGTCGTGGCTGCGGCTGGCGCCATTTATCGTGACCGCCATCGCTTACTATCAAATCCAGTCTTGGGTGCGTGACCATTCTTTTACACAGACTACCGGCTTCGGGATCGGGGACTGGTTCGACGTGAACTACGTGACGAACATGGCGCTAGCGATCTTCCCGTATGATCTCGACACGACCGGCGAATTCATAGCGGCTGGCGCCTTGGTGCTCATCAGCGTTATCGTCGCGCTAGCTCATACGAAGCCGAACAAACCATACGCAGCCATCTTTGTGGGGTACTGGTTGTTCCTCTGGTTTTTGCCTCTCTCCACTCCGATCCTTGGTGTTCACGGCCGAAAGCTCTACAGCGCCGGCCCAGCCCTGGCGATTATGGTCGCGATGTTTGGCGCGACTCTCTGGGACGCTCGCCCTCGGCGGCTTGGCGGCTGGGCGACCGGGTTGGCGTTCGTGCTGGTCGTGATGCTCATGTCCGCTGCGATCTGGCACGGGAACGAGCCCAGGGATAAAACCCGCTCGCGGGCAGCCGCATTCAAGCACCTGGTCGAGCAAGTGCGGGATGAGCACCCGAGTCTCCCTCCCGGAACTAACCTCTACATCGTCAATGTGCCGGGACAGTTATTGATCGGTGGAGATAGGCATGTGCGAAATGCGGTGCGGCTCTACTTTGGCGATGTGGAGGTGCGCGTCTTCCCCAACGAGACGGCGCTCATGCAAGCCGTCAAGCTTGCCAACGACGATGTCGTCTTACGCTATCGTGATCCGCTCAGACCCCCATAAGCCGAACGCTACGGAGGCGGCTCCGGCCTAGGGCTTCGCCTCGGAGCGGCTGAACGTGCCAGAGAGCATGTCTCGCCACGACTCGCGCCGGCTCCAGAGGAAGGCCATGCCCAAGATGATGGGTACCAGATTGAAAATTGCGTGGCTTACCAGCGCGAAGCCGGCGGCATCGGCTCGCTCGACGGCGAAGACGGTGGTCAGGGTTTCGATGGCGATGGCGTGGTACACGCCGATGGCGCCGGGCGACGAAGGCACGATCATCCCCAGGGCAGTGGCCACCATCACGAGGAGGGGAGCGGCGTACGTCAACTCAAGGTCGAACGCCAGCAAGACGAAGTACATGTACAGTGACGAGAACGCCCAGGCTATGACCGACCAGCCGCCGGCCCGAAGCAGCACGGGCGGATGGCCCAGCGTCGCGAAGCCGTCCAGCGCCGCCTCCGCGCTCTCTCGCAGACGGCCCCGCAGCCTTTCCGGCGCCGGTCGCAGCAGCCATTCGACGACGTGAAGGGCGAACCGCCGCGCCCTGCTTATGGCGGCAAGCAGTGTCGCCAGCACCAGTATGCTAACGCCCAGCACCAACGCGGGGCCGGTGGCCCAGCTCGGCTCATCTACGAACGGCAGCAGAATCAGCAGCAGCGCGATCACGAGGAGCACGTCCAGCAGCCGTTCGACGACGATGGTCGTTAGCGCATGAACCCAGCCTACATCCTCGACCTTGCCGATGACGTAAGCACGCCCCAGCTCTCCGACGCGGAAGGGTAACAGGCTGTTCAGCATGTACCCAACGTTCATCGCCCCGAAGAGGTTGCCCAGGCTAAGTCCGCTTACTGGGTGAAAGAGCAGTTGCCACCGTCGAGCTCGGAGGACGAGGCCTATGAGCAGCACCGCGAGCGCTGGGAACAACCACAGGTAGTTCGCCGCGGTCAGCGCATCTACGACATCATCGATACGAAGGCTCCGGGCCGACAGCGCCAGGGCGCCGACGCTTACGGCCACCCCGATCCAGAGGTACGGACGCCTCAGGGTAGTTAACATAACGGTTCCTCGGTTGGCGAAGACGGGTAAACCCCGTGCCCGCTACCGGCTACCACGATAGCAGATATCGGAAGGGACACCGCCGATGAGAGAACGATGGCTGGAGCAAGGCGTTGCTAGCCTTGGTTTCTGGGCAGCTTTGGCCGCCAAACGAATACGTCGACATCGGCTAGCCGCGGCAGGCTGCGGGCCAGCTTATCGACGGCGCGCAGGATGTTGCTGCTGAGCCTGTCTGGGAGCAGGGAGAGGAACCGGCCCCAACCGGGGAAGCCCCAGAAGAGCGAGACGCCGAAGCACTTCGCTTCGTCGAAGAACGGCGCGCCCAGCGCGCGTGTATTCTCGTATGTGTATTCAAACGTGTGTTGGCCGAAGGTCACAGGACTATCCCAAAAGAAGAGCTTCTTGCGCGCGGGAGGCCATACCGCCCGAACGATCCATAGAGCCGCCGGCTAACGCGGATGGAGAAACTTGCGTAATTGTTGATGCTCACCACTGCCCGGCCGGTGGGGGTGAGCACCCGGGAAAACTCTCCCATCGCACCCTCGCGATCGACAAAGTGATCGAGGGCCGATTTACAGATCAGAGAATCGAACGCCCCCTCCTTGAACGGAAGCCACTCCGCCACGCCCTGCACCAGGTTGATCGGCTGTCCCGCGCTGAGGGCAGATTTCCGGGCGTCTCGTAGCTGTAGCGGCGATGGGTCGAGACCAACTCGCACCCAGTCCTCGAAATTGACCGCCGAAATGTCGCGGGCGTCGCCGCAGGCCACATCCAGCACGCGGCCGGCCTTGCCGCCCGAGGCCTCGCGGCGCACGTGGGAGTCCCAGCGGTTGAAGAGCACGTAGGTATCGAGCGTATCGGAGAAGCTCTCGCAGATCTCCTCCGGGTGCCAGTGGGTCTGATACGCTGTTACATCAAATTTCATCGGTTACGACACAAGAGGCTCACTCGTTATACAAGGGATAGCGATGCTCATTGTAGCGGCATGCTCGCCGGAGGAGCAACGGTTCATCGGAGGAGGCGACCGTCTCGTTGACAGCTTACGGAACGCTGGGTATGCTTCAGTATCCGAGATCCATGGTAACCAGCGACCTCCTTTGAGGGCTGTTCAGTTCGGTTATGCTACAAAAACTGCGGCGGAAGATCACCTCTCACCCTCGTTATCGACGCGCTAAAGCGTTCCTCAACCCGATGCGTTTCGAGGGCTCGCGGCTAACGCTGAAGCGGCTCGCCAATCTCTATCTGGTGAGATACGAGCGCGCTCGCGTTCACACAAAGCTTCGCGGTTATCCGCTCCGGCTCACTATCGAGGCGACGAACGTGTGCAACTTGCAGTGCCCTGGCTGCTTCACCGGCGTCGGCGAGCAGGGCCGCAAGCGCTCCCACATGCCGCTGGATCTCTATCGAAGGCTTCTCGACGAGCTCGGCGACTATCTCCTGCAGCTCGAGTTCTACAACTGGGGCGAGCCGCTCCTCGCCAAGGATATCTACACGATGATCGAGGAGGCGAGCGGGCGGGGAATCTCCACCGTTGTGAGCACGAACTTCAGCATTCCGTTCGACGCCGCTCGCGCCGAGCGGCTGGTCTCCTCCGGCCTGGCCGTCCTCGGCGTCTCGATCGACGGCGCGCGGCAGCAGAGCTACGAGCAGTATCGCGTGCGAGGAGACCTGGAGACCGTGCTCGCTAACTGTCGCCTGATGAAAGAGGCGAAGGAGAAGCTCGGCTCAACGACACCAAACGTCGTCTGGGAGTTCCACACGTTCACGCACAACACGGACGATATCGAACTGGCCAGGTCGATGGCGAAAGAGTTGGGGATGGGGATCGTCGTGAGCAAAGGGTGGGTGGCCGGACCGGACTGGGAGACCGACGACGAAGATCTCATGCGCTCGATCACGCCGCCACCGTACCGGCCGGTGCCGTGCGACTTCCTCTGGGAGCGGGCGGTGGTGAACAACGACGGAGGAGTCGCGCCGTGTTGCGGCACATTCTACCGCCAAGACGACATGGGGAGACTCAAGATCAGCGCCACGGCCATCGGCAAGTCGAGCTTCAGAGAGGTGTGGAACAACTGGAGCTACCAGCAGGCGCGCGGCTTCTTCCGGTCGCGGACGGGCACTGAGCAGACGAAAAAGATGGTCTGCTTCGATTGCCCCGCGACGACGATCTGGGAGCGCTACCAGAGCCACCTCAGCGCGGGAGGCGACGCCGAAGCGTTCGATTCGGAACATTCCACGAACGATGGCTTTAACTACTTCTTCAACCGCCGGCCGGCGAAGAGCGGCCCCGCGAAGGCCGCCGGCATCATCGAGCTCCAGGAGGTAGGCGCGGCGTCTCCAGAGGCCTCGTCGCGACGATAAACGCGGCCGTTCCTACACGCTCGCGAAGACGATCACGCGGTCGAAGTTGGCGTAGCGGTCGTAGCAGCCCGGATAGGGCATCGCCTGGCGCACATTCCTGAACCCCGCGTGGCGGAGCATCGTGAACAGGGCGCTCTTGTTCGGTACCAGGGCGCTGCCGGTCATGGCGGCCAGGGGGCTCTCGTCCCACTCCGGCTCCTCAAGGACGGCGAGGATATCGTTCGTCTCCACCTCTTCCATTCCGGCGATTGTGGTGACGCTGGGCCCGTCACGCAAGACCTGTGTATCGACGACACACAGCTCCCGTGTCACCGCGCGCAGACGTCGCAGGGCGCCGATCGGGTCCTCAAGGTGATAGAGGAGGCCGAGAAAGAGCGTCAGGTCGAAGGCGCCGTACCGCTCCGGGGTCAGGCTGTCGATGTTGGCGACATCGAACGAGATGTTCTTCACCTGTAACTGCCGCTTGACGAACTCCGCCTTCTCGATGTTCTGGGGCCGTGCGTCGAAGCCGACGACGGCCTTCGCCCCGCGGCGAGCGATCTCGAAGCCAACGTAGCCTTCGTTGCAGCCGGCGTCGAGGCAGCTCACTTCGTCCCAGCGCCCGTCGAAGAGCGCATCGATCTCTGGGAGCATCATCCGAAAGCGGGTCTCGTGCGCCTCGGCTAGCCAGTCGAACTGCAACGGCGTGACGACGCCGTCCGCCAGCTCGAACGGGTACACCCACTTGCCGAACCGCTCCAGCTCGCGCCGTAGCTCATCGGCCGTGCTCGCCCGAGGCGTGTCTTGCTGAACGAGACGGCGGCCCGCGTTCAGCAGGCGTCGGAGGTTCGTACGTGGGCTCATGCGTGATCTCCGGGAGGCGGCTAGCCGAGGAACCTTCGCAGCATGCGGAGCAGCGGGTTGCGCTTGACCGCGCGCGATAGCGATGCGGCCTCCTTGCTCTCGGCCAGGACCTCTCGCTGGATGTTCGCCAGCTCCTGGAGTCCGGCCTCCAGCTTCACCTCCAGGCGGGCCTGCGCCACCTTATGCTCGGCGCCGATGGCATCGAGGGCCGACCGCAGTTCGGAGGCCAGGTAGCGCGTCTGCTCCCAGCGCTGCTCCTCGGCACGAAGGAGCGCCGCAGCGACGTCAGGCTGTTCTGGCGCGACGCCAGTTGGCCGCGCGCCGCCACCTGCATTCGCTCCGAGAGGCGATTCCGCCCGCGCGCCCGTCGATACGGCTGCGTCGGTCGACCGGCAATAGACCTGGAAGGCGAGGCTCGCGTCGACCGCTTCGCCGTCGACCCAGAGCTGTCCTTCGGCGTACGCTTTCGTATCGCTCGCCAAGGCGGCCACGGCGTCGCCGAAGACACCGTCGGGCGACTCCAGCGTGAGCAGATAGCGTTGTCCTGCCGATTCGGCCTGCTCCGGTACGGGAATGGACGCCCAGCCTTCGGCGAGGATGTGGTGGGCGAACAGACGGTACGAGGCCACCTCCTGCTGGCCGTCCTCCCGGCGGAGGCGAAACAGCACGTGGCAGTTGTTCAGGCGCCCCAAGTTCGACAGCTTCACGTCGATGCGGCTCATCTGGTCGCTGGGGCAGACGAAGCTCTGCGCGATGGTCCGCCCCTGCTTCAGCTCCGGCAGTTGCTGCCCGGCGAGCCGCTGGGAGACCGCGATGAACGACGGCTGCCAGGCCAGGAGCGGCCCGCTGGGGGCCGTCTCTGGCCACCTAGCCTCGATCGCGCGCATTGCCTCGCGGAAGCGCTCCGCGTCCTCAGCGCGGGGCGATGGCTTCATCGCGACACCGATCACCGTGCTGGGGAACTCGGCGTCGCCTTGCGAGACCACGAAGCGAGGCTCAAACGTCGTCAGCAGATAGTCGAAGACCGCGGGGGTGAAGCGCCAGTAGTCCGATGGGAACGAGTGAATCGGGAAGTTCATCACCGACGCAAGCAGCACGACGCCCCCCGGCCTGAGTGCGCGGCAGGCTTCCTGGACGGCGACGAACGGGCTCTGGACGTGTTCGAGGGTATCGAGCAGGAGGACAGTACCGACCGACGCCTCGCGGAACGGGAGCTGGTGCGCGTCGGCCAGGCATTCCACGCCCGCGCCGGGACGCATGTCGCAGCCGAGATAGCGGCCGTCTTTGAAGAACGGTCGCACGTCAGCGTACGCTTCCTGCCCCTCCGTCTGCAGCGCGCCCACCTCCAGCACAGGGTGCGGCAGATCTAAGGTCTCGGTGAGCAGTTGGAGGAACTCCTTGACGTTATCGCGCATGGCTATCCTATCGCTGGGCCGGGGTTTCGGAGGCATCCTCCTGCTGAGTGGTGATTGCCTCGTCGCTCCATCGTTGGAGCAGGGCCCGCCTAAAGGCCTGCTTAAACTCAGGCGAGGATTCCTTGCGGCGCTCGATATACTCCCTGGTCACCTCGATGGGATCGCCGTCCAGCACCGCCTTCCCGTGCTCGATGAGAACGACGCGGCTGGCGAATTCCTTGAGCACGTCCACGTTGTGGGAGACGATGATGATGGTGGTGCCGCGCTGTTGCAGCTTGTCGAAGTGGTCGAAGCACTTCTTCTGAAATTCGGCGTCGCCCACCGCGAGTATCTCATCGATCAGGAAGATCTCGGGCTGCACATGGATCGCTACAGAGAAGCCAAGGCGTAAAAACATGCCGGCGGAGTAGGTGCGCATCGGCTGATCGGCGAACTGCTCCAGGCCGGAGAATTCGAGGATCTCCGGCACCCGCTCTTTCGCCTCCCGCTTGGAGAGGCCCATGAAGAGGGCGTTCAGGTAGGCGTTTTCACGGCCTGTCGCTTGCCGGTGAAAACCGGCCCCCAGCTCTAGCAGCGCAGCATAGCGACCGTGGATGGTGACGCTTCCTGTCGTGGGAGGAGAGAGGCCGGCGAGGACTCGGAGGAGCGTGCTCTTGCCCGAGCCGTTGGCGCCGATGATGCCCACGATCTCGCCGCGGTTGACTGACATCGTCACGTCTCGCAGCGCCCAGAACGGCTCTCGTGGGCGGAGCCGATGCCAGAGCGCCCGCGGACTCGCCACGTCGCTCAGCCGAAAGGGCTTGACGGGATTCAGGAAGTATCGCTTGGACACCCCGTCTAGCTGCACTGCCAGCTCATCGCTAGAGGGCATCGGCGAAGAACCTCTCTAACGTGCGGAAGGTCGTCACGCCTATCACCACGACGACCACGGTGCCGGCGACGGCTGGCCAGAGATCGAGGCCCGGGAGCGAGCCCCGCAGGAAGAGGTCGCGCCACGCCTCTAAGAGCGTCGTCATCGGGCTCAGCTTGACGATGGGCTGAAACCGCTCCGGCACCCGCTCGAGCGGGAAGATCACCCCCGAGGTGTAGAACATCAGGAGGAGCACTACTTCGATGAGCGGCCCCAGATCGCGGAAGAAGACGTTGAGCGCGGCGACGAGCATCCCCAGCCCCATCAGCATGAGCAGTTGCAGGCCGAGGAGCAGTGGTATGCCCACTGCCCAGGTGATATCAGGGTCGATGCCGGCGAAGAGAACGAAGATGATAAGGATCGGCAGGGTGAGGAGAAATTGAACGGTATTGAAGAAGACAGCGGACAGCGGCAGGATCAGTCGTGGGAAGCGCACCTTCTTGAGCAACCCGCCGTTGGCGACGATGGCGCTGGCCGATTGCTGGACAGCGCCCGAGAACCAGAACCAAGGGAAGAGCCCGGCGAGGAGGAAGACGCCGTAGTTCGCCACGTAGACGTCGCTGCCTTCGACGTCGAGCCGGAGTACTCGCCCCAGCGCGAAGTAGAGAACCATTCCCAACGCCAAGGGGCGCGCGATCCACCAGATATAGCTGAGCACCGTCCCCTGGTATCGAACCTTCAGGTCACGTAGGGTGACCGCAACCAGGAGATCCCACGCTGTCACCATGGACCTCGCCGCTGTCGCCAGGCTGGAGGGTTTCGTCGTTGTTGCTTCCATCATCTCCAATGTCTAGTCCGGGTCTGTTGCAACCCGTGACGCAGGTTTCATAGATCGTAACACAGAGTATGAAGCTGACGTTACGTTTGTAAAGGCGGAGCATGCCAGCGTAACGCGCTTTGCCCAGTATGCTATGATCGGCAGACCGGTGCCTGAGGAACCGCGTAGCTAGGGGCCCTCAGGGCCGGCGAAGGGACAGGAGCAGTGGCGAACCCATCCGCGCAAGACGCTCGTCCCTCGGTTGCTGTTCTCAGCGTGAACACCGACGGCGGGGCCTTCATCGAGGAGTTTGGGACATCGCTGGCTGGTGTCACCTATGCCAACTACCGCCTCATCGTCGTCGATAACGCTTCCGCTGACGATTCGCTGGAGATCCTGCGGCGGTCGCAGCCGGAGGCGGTCATCCTCCAAAACGATGCTAACCTGGGATTCACCGGCGCCTGCAATCGAGGCATTGAACACTGCCTGAGCGAGTCTTTCGACTACGTCCTGTTCATTAACAACGACCTGGTGATGGAACCCGGCTTCTTGGATCACCTGGTGGCTGCTGCTGATGAGCGGACGATGGCGGTACCAAAATCGTACCTCTATCATCACCCCGGCCGCCTCGACGACTCCGTAGGGGAGTTCGACTGGCTGCGCGGCGTCTGGAAGCGGCGGATCCTGGGCAAGCGCCCGGACACCGACTTCGACCAGCCCCGTCTCGTTGAGAGCGCTACGCTCTCCTGCATGTTGGTTCCCACCGGCCTGCTGCAAGAGGTGGGCTCGCTGGACGATAACTTTTTCATCTACTATGACGACACCGACTTCACCCATCGAGCCCGCCAACGGGGCTATCGCCTTCGCTTCGTGCCGGCTGCGATCATCTATCATCGTAAAGGCGCGACGATAGGCGGTACGAATACCCCCTTCGGGCTCTACTATCTTACTCGCAACAGGCCGTATCTTATTCGGAAGCATGTTCGCTCGCCCCTACGGCGCGCCCTGTTCTGGAGCTACTTCCTGAGCACCCGCCTGCTTCGGCTCATCGGACTTCTCGCCCGGGGCCGAACCGCGCACGCGAAGGCGCTGATCCTGGGCCTCGTCGACTACTGGCGTGGCCGCATGGGGAAGACAGTCGAGCGCGACCGGTGGCCTGTGCCGGCGCAGCCGGGGCTTAAGATGCCGGAGCAAGAGCGGACGAAAGACCTGACGCAGTCATGAAGCGGAACATGGCTGCGTTCCGTTACAATAGGCTTACTGAAGAGGTGATGATGTCATGACAACGGTTCTCGTTACAGGCGGCGCGGGCTATATCGGTTCGGTCCTTGTCCGCAAGCTGCTCGCGCAGGGCATGAAGGTGCGCGTGCTGGACCGGCTGTACTGGGGCCGCAAGCCCATCGAAGAGGTGATCGACCAGATCGAGCTGTTCCACGGCGATATCCGCGATATCCGCGACGAATGGCTCGAGGGAGTCGACGCTGTGTGCCATCTGGGCGGTTTCTCCAACGACCCTACTGCGGAGTATGACCCCAAAGCGAACTGGGAGATGAACGCCATCGCCACCGAGCGTCTGGCCCTGGCCTGCAAGCGGCTGGGCGTCCCCCGGCTCACCTTCGGGTCGAGCTGCTCCGTCTACGATGGGCTGCCCCCGGACGTCGACTACACCGAAGATCAAGAAGTGCAGGCGAAAGGCGCGTACGCCGAAGCGAAATACTACGCCGAGGAGCGTCTGCGCGAGCTGGCGGATGACAGCTTCTGTCCGGTGATCTTCCGCCAGGCTACCGTCTTCGGCTTCAGCCCACGCATGCGGTATGACCTGGTGGTAAACACCTTCGTCAAGGATGCGCTCAAGTCCGGTAGCCTCTATCTGCATGGCGGCGGCTGGATGTGGCGGCCACTAGTCGACGTGGGAGACTGCGCTCAGGCGCACATCGTCGGCATCCAAGCGCCGGCGGAAAAGGTGCGCGGCGAGATCTTCAACGTGATGCAGGACAACTATCAGATTCGCGCTCTCGCCATGATGGTCGCGGGCACCCTGCGGCTGGAAGACCGAGACGTTGCTCTGGAGGAGGTGCCCGCGCCTCCTCGCACACGCGACTATCGCTGCTCGAGCGAAAAGATGACACGGGTGCTGGGCTTCTCGCCCCAAGTCACCGTTCTCGCCTCCATCGCCAACATGCTCAGGTGCATCAACCAGAATGGCTTCACGGAGTTCGATCACCCTCGCTACTACAACATCCGCTGGATGGAGTTGCTAATCGAGGTTAACGAAAACCTCCGGCCGTTCGAGAGCGTCCTGCGCGAAGGTAAATAGCCGTGCGCGCGCTCCTGATCGGGAGCCGGGGGCAGCTGGGGAGCGACCTCTGCCGCATCTGGACCGGCGATCTCGTCGCCCTCTCCCACCAAGAACTCGACGTCTGTGACCGCGACCAGGTGTACACCACGATCGCCCGCGAGGCGCCGGACCTGGTGATCAACACCGCCGCTTACCATCGGGTGGACGAGTGCGAGAGCAACATCGCTCGCGCCTTCGAGGTCAACGTCCTCGGCGCGAAGTACGTGGCCGAAGCTGCCCGCCAGGCCGGCGCTGCCGTGATGTTCATCAGCACCGACTACGTCTTCGATGGCGAACAGGACAGTCCGTACGATGAGGAAGATCCTGGCCGGCCGCTCAGCGTCTACGGCGTATCGAAGCTCGCCGGCGAGCATGTGGTACAGCAGAGCAATCCGCGGCACTTCGTCGTCCGTAGCTCCAGCCTCTTTGGGATCGCCGGCGCCAGCGGCAAAGGCGGCAACTTCGTCGAGACGATGCTTCGCAAGGCCCGTGCGGGGGAGCCGCTGCGGGTGGTGGACGACCAGGTCTCCTCGCCTACGTTCACCGCTGACCTGGCGGCCAAGCTACAGGAGCTTGCGGCGACTGATCGGTTCGGCCTCTACCACGTGACCAACAGCGGACAGACGTCCTGGTGCCGCTTCGCCGAGAAGATCTTCGAGCTGGTGGGGTTGCAGCCCAGCCTGACCGCGATCACCAGCGAGGAGCTTGGCGCGCCCGCGGCTCGCCCCGCGTTCTCCGTGATGGCCAATCGCGCCCTGGCGGAGGCCGGCCTGTCGCTGCTGCGGCCCTGGGAGGATGCGCTGGAAGCCTACTTGGGCGAGAAGGGGCATCTGGCATCGGCAGTCGCCTCGGGCACGGGGTAGCCGCCGGCTCTGAGGGACAACATCTCGCTGTGGTAGACCTGAAGGCCGTAGACCTGGATTGGAAAACCGAAGATGTTCAGCGCGGTTGGCCGCGAGGTCGCGATACCGGCTGCATTCTGTTTCGCATAGAGCACGGCTTCTTTCAGACCGCGGCGGGCGGCGTTCCGGGGCAGCTTCTGGATGTGGCATGCGGCGAGGCCCGCCATGCCCCGAAACTGCACCGGCAGGGCTGGCGCATCATCGGCCTGGAGCCCTCCCCAGCGATGATCGCGCGGGCGAGACGCACGGCTGCTGACGCTGGTACTCCGCTCGACCTGGCGTGCGCCATCGGTGAAGTTCTGCCTTTCCGAGACGGAACTTTCGACCGCGTCCTCTGCGAATCCGCTCTCGATCATTTTGCCAACCCGGCGGAGGGAATGCGCGAGATCGCCCGCGTTCTCAAGCCGGGCGGCCATGCCATTATCGCCACCGTCAACTACGGGGGTCTGTCCTGTCGCGTGAGCCGTCTGCTCTACGCGCTGGGAAGGAAGCTGAGATGGATCTCATCGGACAAGAGGCTGTTCTGGGACACGCCCGTGCCCCACGAGCACACGTTTGAGGCCAACCTGCCGACGTTGAAGCGTTTCGCCGGCTCTTGGCTGGAGCTGGAAGAAGTGTACGGCGTTTCGCTCCTCTGGGCCTTCCCCGGCTGGGGCAGGCTGCTAGATCGCCTTCCTCACGCCATCGCCTTCAAGCTTCTGAACGGACTCGACCGCGTCGCGCGGAGAATGCCCACCGCGAGCGACTTCCTTGTCATGCGCTGGCGGCGTCCGCTAGAGCTACTGAACGAAGATGGAGAGAGAGAGCAGGTAGGCTAGCTCGTCTTGACCCCGTCCTTGGTCGCTCTCAGGATCAGGTCCGCTTCCTCAATACCCACAATCGGCCCCCAGAAGCGTTCGCAGACGTACTGCCAGCGGCGGTTGCGGTTGGCGAAGGTATCGAACAGCATGTTGATCACCCGCCGCGGCCACGAGAGCAGCAGCTCCGTGTTGCGATCGGTGAGGGTGAAGTTCAGCTTCGCCCGCTCGATGCGGAAGCGGGCCTTCGAATAGTAGGCGAAGGCGGCGCCGTCGAAGTACGTGTCGTCGAAGTAGGCGAAGGTGGCGATGGAGAGGCCGCGGCGGTGGGTGGGATCCTTCCAGGTCACGAAACTCGAGGCGGCGTGGGGCGCTTTCACATAGACCAGCGCTCCTGGCCGGCAGACGCGCCAGATCTCACCCATCGTCGCCAGGAAGTCGTCCATGTGCTCCAGGATGTGGTAGGAGTAGACGGCATCGACGGAGCTATCCTTGAACGGTAGCCCGTGGTTGAGGTCCGCCACAACGTCCACGCCGGGCACCGCCACGGTGTCCACGCCCAGCGCGCCCTTCATCTTGCGAACGCCGCACCCAAGGTCGACCGTGATGCGCCGGGAACGGTTGCGTTTAGCCATCGATACATGCTCCATAGAACTCGATCTGTCGTTCGCCCATCATTATACACAACGCTTCTCCCGTTACAGAGCGGGCGCTGGTACGTTGAACGAACGAACAGGCGGCTGCTACTATGAGTCGGCCTCGTTGCCTACTGCTTTTGAATGACTGACGTGAAACGTATCCTCATCATTAGCCGCGGCTCCTCCGGCAAATATATGTCGAGTCCGGGTATCCGCGCCTTCGCCATGGCCCGGGTGCTGAAGCAGGCGTTGCCCGACGCCGAGGTCACGCTCGCGGTGCCGAACCTGTTCGATCGGCCCGAGATCGAGGGCGTGCGAACGGTCACCTACGGGTTCGTCTCGACGCTCTCGCTCATCGCCCAGCACGATATCATCATCTCGTCTGGCTTCTCACCGCACTACATCGCCCTCTTCCCGCAGAAGAAGTTCGTGGTCGATCTGTTCAGTATGTACTTCATGGAGTGGATGGAGCTGACGAAGGGCGAGGCTCGTGACCGGGGCGTCAACCGGACGCTCTGGATGAACGAGAGCCGCACCTATCTGCCGATGCAGCTCACCTTCGCCGACTTCGTCCTCTGCGCCAACGAGCGCCAGCGCGACTCCTACATCGGCATGCTGAGCGCCCTCGGCCTCATCGACCCGATCGCGTACGACCATGACGATAGCCTGCGCCGGATGATCGACGTGGCGCCGCACGGCGTTCGGCCGGAGAAGCCTCAGCACGATACACAGGTGTTCAAGGGCGTCTTCCCCGGCGTGAAGGAGAGCGACACGGTGATCATCTGGAACGGCGGTACGGTGCACTGGTACGACCCGGAGCCTTTCCTCCAGGCGCTTCACCTCCTCTCCAAGGAGCGCGACGATATCAAGGCGCTCTTCTTGGGCGTCCAATACCCCGGCCTCGCCTCGCTGGGCACAGGGTCGCGGTTCAAGTCGGCCTTGCAGCTAAGCAAAGAGCTGAACCTCTACGACCGGTCGGTCTTCTTCGTGTTCGACTGGGTGCCCCATGAAGAGGTGAAGAACTACCTCATGGAGTCGAACATCGGCCTCTGCACCTACTTCGACAATTCGGAGACGCACTTCTCACATCGAACTCGCTTCCTCGATCTCTTCTGGGCGGAGCTGCCGATCATCTGCACCCACGGCGACATTCTCGCCGAGATGGTGGAGGAGAAGGGGCTGGGCATCGTCGTTCCGCCAGGAGATGTTACCGCCATCGCCGATGCGATCCGCCGTCTCGTCGATGACAAGGCCTTCCTGAAACAGTGCGTGGAGAACTTGGGGGCGATCAAGCCCTCCCTGGCGTGGGAGGTGACGCTGGAGCCGTTGGTGCGCTTCTGCCGCGACGACACCTCGTATGCTGTGGCGAAGCGAGAACGGTTTCTCCCGCTCCTCACTCGCATCGCCGACTACCTGCTCGCGCGCCTGGGGCGGGAGGCGCACGCCTTCGCTGAGACCGATGACCATGGCTTCATCCCCTTCATCTCGCCACTCGTCTCGCAGTCGGCCAGGTTCTTGTACGAATCGCTACGCAACAGCGACCAGCGATGACGAAGATCCTCGTGCTGAGCCGGGGCGTTGTCGGGCGGAATATGGCCAGCACCGGTATCCGCAGCTACCACCTGGCCAGGGTGCTGGCCGAGCAGCTCCCGGAGGCGCAGGTGACGCTTGCAGTGCCGAACGAGCCTGACATCCCATCGCCCCACGAGCGGGTGCGCATGGTGCGGCAGGGCAACCCCTTGCGTATCCTGCGCCTCATGTTCCAGAGCGACCTTATCATCGCGCGCGAGTTCCCGCCGTACGCTATCGCACTCTTCTTCCATAAGCGGTTCGTCCTTGATGTCTACGCCGCTCTATTCATCGAATGGCTGACTCTATCAATGAGGGTCCTCGATCCTTCACAACGTAGACTCTGGTACACCTCTCGGCGGCACTTCCTCATGATGCAGCTCACGCTGGCGGATTACATCTCCTGTTCCGACGAACGCCAGCGCGACCTCTGGATTGGCGCGCTGAGCATCGCAGGCCTGATCCCGCCGCGGACATATGATCGCGATACGACGTTGCGCCGCCTCATCGACGTAGCGCCGTACGGGGTGCAGTCCGGCCGTCCTCGCAAGGGCCGCCGAGTGTTGAAGGGCGTGGTGCCGGGCATTCGCAAAACCGACAAGGTGGTCATTTGGAACGGCAGCATCATGGAGTGGCTGGATGCGGAGACGGTGATCCGCGCGATGGCAGAGGTGAGCCGCGTTCGTGATGACGTGAAGCTGTACTTCTTGGGTGTGGAGCACCCCGACTTTGTCACCGGGCTCCTCTTCCATCTACCCCAGCAAGCGGTCAAGCTGAGCGAAGAGCTTGGCCTCTACGATCGGTACGTTTTCTTCAAATCGGGCTGGGTACCGTACAACGAGATCGGCGACTACCTGGCCGAAGCAGATATCGGCGTCTGTACCGGCTTCGATAGCCTGGAGGCGCGCTACGCGTACCGCACGCGGTTCGTCGACCTCTTCTGGGCGCAGTTGCCGATCGTATGCACCGAGGGGGATGTGCTGGCGGAGCGCGTGGCACAAGACCCCCTCGGCGTCGTCGTGCCTGAGCGGGATGTCCAGGCCGTCGCTTCGGGTATCCTCCGCCTCGTCGACGACAAGGAGTTCTATCGGCGTTGCAAGAGCAACCTGCTCGCCGTCAAGAAAGAGTTGAGCTGGGAGCGGGTGCTGGCGCCCATCGTCGAGTTCGCCCGCAATCCGGAGAGCATCGCCGCCGATAAGCGCGAGCGGCTGCTTCCCCTTCTCCGGCGCGCCACCGCCTACGAGCTCTCCCGCGGCCTGGAGAAGATCGCGCTGCTTACGCGCCAGCGGCTGCTCCCCGCTCTCGAGCGCTCTACAGTCGATACCATCGGGCGTGTCAGGCGGGTGCTCAAGGACGGGAAGCGAGGGTAGCCCTGGCGCTCATGGCGAAGATTCTCGTCTTAAGCCGCGGCGTCGTCGCCCGGGACATGGCCAGCACCGGCATTCGCGCCTACCACATGGCCCGCGTGCTGGCCGAGCAGCTGCCCGAGGCGCAGGTCACCCTCGCTACGCCCAACGAGGCCGACATCCCGCCGCCCCATCCGCGCGTCCGCCTGGTTCGCTACGAGAGCCAGTGGGGCAGCGTGCGTGAGATGCGCGATCACGACATCATCATCTCGCGGAACTTCCCGCCTCACGTGATCTCACTGTTCACCCAGAAGCTGTTCGTGCTCGACTCGTTCACCGCGCTCTTCATCGAGTGGATGGAGCTGTCGAAGAGGAAGGCCTTCCGAAAGGGGCGAAAGAGCTGGATGGCCGCCAACCAACGCTATTTGAACTTCCAGTTCACGCTGGCGGATTACATCATCTGCTCGAACGAGCGCCAGCGCGATGTCTGGGTGGGTGCCCTGAGCGCGCTTGGCCTGATCACGCCCGAGGTCTACGACCGCGACAGCACGCTGCACGACCTCGTCGGCGTGGTGCCGTACGGCGTCCCGCCCGGCCGTCCAGAGCACACCAAGCAGGTGCTCAAGGGTGTGGTGCCGGGCATTCGCGAGACCGATACGGTGATCATCTGGAACGGTCTCCTGGTGGAGTGGTTCGACGCTGAGACCGTCATTCAAGCGATGGCCGAGGTTAGCCGCGCCCGCGACGACGTGAAGCTGTTCTTCCTCGGCACGCAGCACCCGGAATGGGTCACGGGCATAGAGGCGCCGCCCGTGCGGCGGGCGATCGAGCTGAGCAAGCAGTTGGGCCTGTACGATCGCTCCGTCTTCTTCAACGTCGGCTGGGTGCCGTATCGAGAGATCGGCAACTACCTCAACGAGGCTGACATGGGCATCTGCACCGGCTTCGACAACCTGGAGGCGCGCTACTCCTTCCGCACCCGCTTCGTCGACCTGATCTGGGCCGAGCTACCCATCGTCTGCACCCGCGGCGATGTCCTGGCCGACCGCATCGAACGCGAGCCGCTGGGCGTCGCTGTGCCGCCGGAAGACGCGCAGGCGCTCGCCGCGGGCATCCTCCGCCTCGCCGGCGACAAGGACTACTACCAGCGCTGCCAGAGCAACCTGCGTACCGTCAAAGAGGAGATGCGCTGGGAGCGGGCGATGGCGCCGCTGGTGGAGTTCTGCCGGGGCGGCAAAGAGATCGCCGCCTCGAAGCGCCAGCGCCTGCTGCCGCTGCTCCAGCACTCGGCGCTCTACCTGCTCGGCAAGACGCTGACGCGGGTGGCGCAACGAGGCGAGCCCGGCCCATTCGAGACGGCCTCGCTGGGCTGAGCGCGAGCACGGAGGCAGGAGGCCGGTGCGCATCCACAACGTCACTCAGGGCACGGAACTGGCGAGCGCAGCCCGCACGGCTCGGGCCTTTTGGCCGCGGCTGGTTGGCTTGCTAGGGCGCTCGTCGCTCCAGCCGGGCGAGGCGCTGGTGCTGGAGCCCTCCAGCTCGGTGCACACGTTCTTCATGCGCTTTACTATCGACGTCGTCTACCTCGACCGATCGAGCCGGGTAGTGAAGGCGGTCTCCGCGCTGCGGCCCTTCCGGATAAGCGTGGGGCCCCGAGGCGCCCGATCCGTCATCGAGCTTCCGAGCGGCACCATCGCCATTACGCGCTCTGCTGTGGGCGACGAGCTGGCATTCGAGGATTAAGGAATCCGACTGAGTTTAGCCGTCTAAGGAAACTCTAGAGAATTCATGAGAGCTATCGGCACACAACTCACAGCGTTCGCGATCTATCCAACCCAATGCCGTACGATACTAATAGATCGAGAGAGCGGCGAACGAGTAGTGATTGAAGGGGCTCAACGGTGAGTTGGCCACGATTTATACGTGATCGACGAGCGATCCTCCTTACGGCGCTGGCGGTGGCGCTGGCTGTCTGTTTCGGGCAGATCGCCACTGCCCAGGAGACGGCTAGCATCTCCATCGACCAAGTGATCGTCCAGGAGCAGGACGGTGGCGAAATCACCGTGCTCGTGTCGGCAGTTGACGATGGCAGGCCCATCCTGGGGCTAACTGGGTTCGAGGTGTTTGTCGATGGCCGCGCTGTTCAACTGGAGTCCGTGAAGCCGGTTATCGATGCGGAAGTCGGCGTCGCTGTCTTGGTGCTCATCGATGTCAGTGAGAGCATGGTTGGCGAGCCTCTGGCCCAAGCTCGCCGGGCTGCCACGCTATTCGTCGAAGGACTTGAGAGCAAGGACAGCGCCGCCATTGTTCCGTTTGGCAACGAGGCGCCTCAAGAGGCGCAGTTCACCACCGACCGTGAAGCGTTGCTAGCTGAGATCGATTCGCTTGAGGCGGAGGGTAGGACGGCCCTCTATGCTTCATTCGTGAGCGCCCTGGAAATTGTGAACGGGGCGCCGCTTCCTAGACGCGCGTTAATCCTGCTCACAGACGGCAAGGACTCGGGAGAAAACATCATCAACACGCGGGAGGATGCGCTGCGTGCAGCGGAAACGTCCAGCTTGCCTATCTTCGCCATCGGCCTGGGCGTGAACGCCGACCTGGACTTCCTGCGGACACTGGTTCAGGATCGGGAAGGTGGATTCTACTATGCTCCTGCGCCCGCGGACGTTCTCGATATTTTCGCTGCGATCGGGGCGACGCTGCGTGGGCAGTACTCGCTCACACTACGACTGCCGCCCTCCGAACGAACGACGCGGGAACTGCTTGTCCGCCTCGAACTTCCGGAAACGACACTAAGCGCCCAGACGACCTTCGCAGTTCCCGATGCCCTCATCGTCATAGGAGACAACACCAGCACAGGAGACGGCAGCGCTATAGGAGACGACAGCGCCACAGGAGTCGACATCGCCATAGGAGACGACAGCGGCTTCCCGACGCTTTTGGCGGCCGGCCTGGGTGCGAGCGGGATCGTGATCGCCATCGCCGTGGTCGGCATACTTCGGCGGCGTTCACGAGTCGCGGCCCCCGGCGGCCAGAGAGGGGAGATCGATGTGCCGCCTCGTCCTGCTCGCCGCGCTCAGCAAACCGCTGCGGTTGTGGGCAGCCTGAAAGTGGTGCAAGGTCCCAATACCGGCGCCAGCATCGAGCTGGGCGACGGAGCTGTGGAGATCGGGTCGAGCGACACCTGCGGCCTAACGCTCGATGAAGCGGGCGGCACGGTCAGGGACATCCACGCTAGAGTGTGGCTCCAGGGCGACCGGCTCATGCTTCACCACCTTGCCAGGCAAGGCCAAACGCTTGTTGGTGACAAAGCGATTGAGTGGGCCACGCTGGACTCCCAAGATATCCTCCAGATCGGCCCGCACGTGATCATCTTTACCATCGACAGTTCCCCATAACCCCGATTTAGCCTAACCGAAGCGTAGCTGTACCTAACCGAAGCGCCTAGCGCATTAGGGCAGATACGCCGCTCTGTAATAGTTGACGTAATCAGCTGTTTACTATAATGTCTGATGTGCCATTGGAGGCGAAGGTCTCCGATGACGTAGTCACACGCGTGCACTGCCAGATGGGTTGTTAGGCTCAGCCAGGTTGTGCTGGGAAAGGTTAGCCACAGGCGTGTTCGAGAACAGTGTTCGAGACATTGGCCGCGAGCCAGGAACCTTTTTGTTGCTGCTGTATACCGATGCAGGTCAGGCGGCAACGTTCGTTCGCTGGTTGTCCGAAGGCGGATCTAACGAGGTGGTGACGTGCCCCTTGTCGCGGCCTATCAGCAGTCTAATTGAGGAGGTTCAGCCGGATCTCATCCTCCTGGAGCCGCCGTCTAACAAAGAGCAGCTGCTGGAAGCTTGCGACCGTGTCCGGCAGGCAACCGAACGGCCTCTCGTCGTTTTGTCAAGTCTTGCCGAAGAGCTCGCCGTCACTCAGGCCTTGTCAGCCGGCGCCGATGAATACCTCGTGCTGCCTATTCGCGAACATGAGCTAGTTGCCCGTATCGGGGCTTTAGCACGTCGGATGAGCCGCGCCGGCGCCGTCGCGGCACCGGCAGAGTTTGGTGGTATGACTCTTTCAGCGGATGAACAGTCTGCAGAGTTCTGCGGCCGTACATTCCTCCTCTCGCCTATCGAGTTCCGCTTGCTGGCGTGTCTCGTTTCCGCGCAGGGCAAGGTGGTAACGCATGACTACCTGATGTCTCACGTTTGGGGCGCAGAGTATGTCAATTCACGTCACTATTTGCACCTCTATATCCGCTACCTGCGGGAAAAGCTGGAGACCGATCGGGCGAACCCACGCCTCATCCTCAGCGAGTGGGGGATCGGCTATCGATTCCAGCCCGTGCTTGAAACTGAACCTTCGTAGACCGCGGTTCTCCGCCGCGTTTAGGGCTCTGCTCCCTAAGTAATTTCTTAACCCTCTCACAGCATTGGCCTAGAGCATTCATAGAAAATTCATGCCTGGTTCTTGGCGTATTGTCGCGGCGTTAGCGCTAGGCTTGCCCCAAGATTCAAACTAGGGGGCTGGGGTGGGTAACCATATTCTCCTGTTTGATGATTGTGGAGAGGGCGCTGACGGCGTTATCGATCGTCTCGCCCAGTCCGGATTTATCATCAAGCATGTCCGTAACCTAGATGAAGCGGCCCGCCGATTCCACGATGCTTCGCAGACCCCCATCGTTGCTCTGTTGACGTCTGCTGAGGCTGTCGAGCGGTGCGCGGCCCTGAGATGGATCTGCACATCGCCGATGATCGTCCTCCTTCGTGACAGTGACGATGACCCTCTCGTCCGCGATGAGACCGTTGCTGCGTGTCTCGAAGCTGGGGCGGATACGGTGATGTCTGCTGCGCTCGGCCGGCGCGAACTGGCGGCGAGAATCACCGCCGCTATCGGTACCCGGCGGCGAATAGAACCACGACAGCATCGCCGCGAAAGCTTCCCGCCGGGGGACTCGGTGACCTATCGATTCGGAGACCTCGTGATCGACCCGGCAAGGCATGCGGTCATGGTCTCTGGACAGCACATCGCATTGACTCCCACCGAGTTTCGACTGCTCGTCGCGCTCGCTCGGCGCTCCGGGAGGACGGCGCGCCACGAAGAATTGGTTGCTGAGGTTTGGGGCGCGCCGGGTAGTCACCGTCACAAGATGCTTCGCTTGTATATCAGCTACTTGCGTAGAAAGCTAGAAGCGGGACGAAATCGTCCCCCGCTGGTCGTGAGCCAGCGGGGGATCGGCTACAGGCTCGCTAACAACGTGCAGTCATGAATAGCGAAAGGACGTGCTAAGTGGTTGTAAAAGCGCGGATGGATAAGCCCAGGACGCAAGGTCACATTGCTGTCTATGCGAAGGATGCGCGAAGACGGCAGGCGCTCGCAAGGACCCTAAGCGCGGCTGGCCATTCACACCACGAAGCGGCGACGCCGGCCGAGCTGCACCGGTTGCTGGATCACCAGCGGTTTGACGTAGCGGCGTTGATCGTTCGTGACAGCGAGGAGGCGGAGGCGCTCTCTGCCGCGCTCGACGGCGTGCAGCTACCGCTCCATACCATCCTGATCGGCAGCGCCAGCGCTCTGCCGCTTACGCTGAAGCGACGCCGTGGCAGCACCTTTCGTTTTGTTCCCGGGCAGCTCACGGCGCGTGAGATTACCCACCTCGTCGACAGCAGCATCAGCGCCGGGACGTGGGATGAGGCCGCCACGGACAACGGCAACGGCTCGCATCTAGAGCAGGTTGAGCTGGAGGAGATCATCGAACGCGCTGCCGCAACGGTATACAGCGAGGCGAAGCGGAAGCGACAGCGCTTCAACACCGTGGTCTCTGGAGCCCATGGGTACGTGCTCGGCAACCCCGCCAAGCTGCGGCACATATTCAGCGCGCTGCTCCGGCTTTTCGTGTCGCTGGCGCCAACCGGCGTCACGGTCTCCATCGACGCCCACGCAGCCCACGACAAGTGGGTGATCGATGTCAAGACGTCGGACGGCAAGGCCAGCCGCCGGCCAGTGGCGGACATTGCCGCGGAGCTTCGGGAAGAGCGCGCCGCGTTGACGGCGGTAGCGCGTGAGATACGAGAGCAAGGGGGAATGCTCTGGGTAGAGCTAGCAGGGCCGGCGGCCCTGGCGTTGTGCCTGACGTTGCCCCTTCCAGCGGAAGCGTTAGAGAGCGCGTCCGCCTGACGCATCATGGCAGATACGCCCCTCTGTAACAGTTGGCGTAATCGGCTGTTTAGTGAGTGAAGGGAGGTGGGGGCCAGGAAAAATACAACAAGCAGTTCCCATGACGGTACGGCAAGGAGAGCAACCGTCCAGAGGGGCATAGGCAAGGCAGGGACTGGCCTGAACAAACCGAACAGACAGAACAAGAACATCATTATTAGGAGGAATAATCACATGGCATTCATGAACACCGCGCTGTTGCGCATGATGACCGCGGTCTCCGGCCTGCGTGCTCGGTTCTCCGAGGAGCGGGGCCAGGACCTGCTGGAGTACGCCCTGCTGGGCGGCCTGATCGCCGCGGCACTCGTGGCGGCCGGAGTCCTGATCGCCTACACCGGTGGGGTCACGGCGATGGCCGACGGCATCGCCAACTGCATCGACTTCGACAACAGCGTTGGCTCGGAGTGTAATCCTTTCTAAGCTGGAATTGAAAGGAACGCAGCGGCAGGGAGGCCTTCTCGGCTACCTGCCGCTGCGCACCGCAATCATGATTGAGAAGCTGTTTAGCTGTGTGAGAAGCCCGAGGGGCCAGGCGCTGATCGAGTTCGCGTTCATCCTGCCGATCATGCTCGTCTTTCTCTTCGCCATCGTCGACTTCGGCATCGCGATCGACAGGCGGATCACGCTGCAGCATTCGGTCCGGGAGGGGGCTCGCTATGCGGCGGTCCACTCGAACGAACTGGACATCAAGCAGAAAACAGTTGACCAGGCACAGGGCATTATCGGCCTTGCCGATGTGGACGTCTGCTACATCGATGGGGACGACAGCAACACCAGCGTCGGTGACCCGGGTGATGCCGTTCGCGTCGGCGGCAGCTTCACTTGGGACTTCCCGATCATGAAGGAGATCTTCTCGGCCTTCGGCGTGCCGTCGCTATCGATTGAGATGACTCCGTGGGGCACGGCCCGCCTGGAGCGGAGCGTCACAGGAGCTATCGCATGTTCATAACACGCATCGTGCGCCGTCTCAGCGAGCAGAGAGGACAGACCTTGATCTTCTTTGCCGGCATCTTCACGGTCATCGCGATCGTCGGCGCCATCGTAATCGATTTTGGCGTCTGGTTCAGCGAGCGGCGCGGCGCGCAGACGGACAGCGACCTGATCGCTCTGGCCGGCGTGTACGAGCTGCTGACCACCGGCAGCGCGTATGCTGACGTTGACATCGCGACGCAGCAGTCCGCCGTCGCGAATGGTATCGACCCCGTCGAGGACCTTCAGAACCTCGCGGTGAGGAGCCTGGAGTTTCCCGACGGGTACGAGACCGATCCTGACTACTGTCACACTGCAACGGACACCGGCGGCAGACTAAACGCCGTCGTGCTGGACGTTGATCACGATTCGCAGGCATTCTTCGCGGGCATCTTTGGGATCGGGACGCCGGATATCGGCGCGCACGCCTGCGCCCGCGCCGGCTCGCTCCGCAGCACCAGCGGCCTCAGGCCCTGGGCGGTCGCCAGGTTTACGAGCGACTGCTTCGAATGGGATGAGGAGCTGGGTCAGTACGTTCCTCAGTTTGGCCAGGAGTGCATCTTCCGCATCGACAACTCGTCTCAGGTTGGCTCGATTCGCCTGGGGCCGGACGAAGGCGATGACTGCAGTGGTACCGGCGGCGCCGGCGCGAGCGTCTATCAAGAAAACATCATTGAAGCGTCGCCTTCTATCTGTGAGATCGGTGACATGGTCGATGTGGAGCCGGGCCTGAACGAGGGTCCGACGAAGCAGGCGCTGGCAATCTTACTATCAACCGAGGGGGAATGTGACGAGTTAAACTCGTTTTCTCTAAACTTGGCGGAGCCTGATGGGATCGACGACTTTGTGGAGTCGTTTATACCGGTGTCCGGCATCATTGGCCCGGACGAGACGTATTTGGATGCAAACTGCAAGACACCGCGGGCAATCAGCCTTGTGATCGTCGACGAGTTCGATGGTCTCGGCTTCGACAGTGTGCCAATTGTAGGCTTTGCCGCGTTCTTTCTCGTCGCCTGTGACGTGCTCGATAACGACGGCAACGTGATTGAGATCAGCCGGGACTGCGATTTCTCTGGCTCAAAGTATCAGATTCGGGGCTTCTTCATGAGCATTCTGCTGTTGGAGGGGGACATCGGTGCTTTTGATCAGTTTGGCACGAAGGTGATTAGGCTCGCTGAATAGAGCAGGAGGAGAGACAGATGGCACAAGCAGTAGCAGGTTCAAGGCCGGAGAGTAGAAACCGTACGATGATCGTCGCGGCGGTCGTCTTTGCGGCCATAGCGGCCCTGCTCCTCTTCGTCGCGCTGCAGAACAGCGGCGGAGGTGGGGACAGCGCGAGCGCGCCCGTGGTCACGGCTGACGTGGTCGTCGCCACTGGAAACGTCAGCGCCAACACGATACTGACGGCCGAAATGATCGAGGTGAAGTCGATACCTGTCGACCAAGCGCTGACGGGTGGCTACACCAGCATCGATACGGCGGTTGGTCTACCCGTTCGCTATCCGTTGCAGGCGGGCGAGCAGCTAACGACGTTTAAAGTTGGCATCGAGGCGATCGCGGATGAGAAGGATCTGGCGCTCGTCCTCGATAACGGAATGCGCGCCTTCGCCGTGTCTGCGAGCGAGGTCACTGCCGTTGGTGGCCTGCTGCTTCCCAAGAACTATGTTGATGTGATCGCGGTCTTCCAGAACGAAGAGGGCGACATTGTGAGCGTCGTCACCGTCCTCGAAAACATACAGGTGCTGGGAGTAGCGCAGGAGGCGCTTGAGCCTGTGCCCGCGAACGTAGGCGATTCCGACGCGAGCGGAAGCGAGACCGGCATCCTCGGCCAACGGTCGGATGGGGTGGAGAGGCAGCCGCGGGCGCGCTCTGTCACGCTGGCGGTCACGCCCGATCAGGCGCAGCTGCTTGCAGGGCTGCAGACGGATGACATCAACCTCTGGCTCTCATTGCGACCTTTTGATGACGACGCAAGCGGCCCGCAAGGCGCCCTAAGCGCAGAGCAGTTCCAGGCCATATCGCAATAAGGCGTAGGAGGAAGACGACACATGGCGAAGTTACCAGGGATCTTCATCGTTGACCCAGACCCAGACGCCCGGTACCAGATTCAGCAACTGATACCGCAAACGGGCTTTGCCGTCAGCGGCCAGTCCGGTTTAGGTACCGAGGCAGTCGCGCAAGTGACCGAGGCCGGGCCGGACATCATCCTCTGCGGCCTCAAGGAGCCGGTGGCTCGCGTGGTGCAGACCATCGAGTCCATCGCCTACGCGCTGCCGGAGACTCCGATCATCGTCTACGCCGATACGGCCGATCTAGACATCATCCGCAAGGCGATGCTCGCCGGCGCGCGCAATTTCCTTGAGAGCCCGCTACAGCCTGACCAGCTCAAGCGCGCCTTCTCCGCGACGCTAGAGGCTGAAGAACGGCGCCATCTACGGCAGGCTAACAACTCCATCCTTGGGCCGCATGGCGCGATCATCACGGTCTTTGGGGCAAAGGGCGGCATCGGCAAGACGACCCTCGCAGCGAACCTCGCCGTGGCGTTCGTTCGCCAGGCTGGCCAATCCTGCGTGCTGGTCGACGCCGACGACTCGTTCGGTGACGCGGCCGCCACGCTCGCCGTCACGCCGGAGCAGACGCTTATAGACGGGTTGCGGGAGCTCGACAACGAAGGCGGCGACGTTAGGAGCTGCCTAAGCTACCACAACAGCGGCCTGGCCATCGCTTCGGCGCCGGAAGACCCGCTCCAATGGCGCCAGGTCAAAGCCAACCGGTTCCAGGAGATGCTGCATCAATTGGCGCGCCAGTTCGATGTTGTCCTTGTCGATACTGCCGGAACGCTTGGCGAAGTGACTCAGGCTGCCCTGGAGGCGGCGTCGCTCGTGCTATGGCTCACCACACCCGATTACGCCAGCGTTCGCGATTCGCTCCAGGCTCTTCGGGCCGTTCGAAGTCTTGGCCTTGCCGATGACCGCATCCGGTTCGTGCTCAATGTCACGTCACCGGAGTTCGCCGTGAACCCGGCTACTATCGAGGACGCGATCGGCATGCCGCTCTTCTGGACGATTTCCTATGACCGGCTGCTCCGGCAGAGCGGGCTGTTGGGGCAGGCGATCGTCGATGCCCATCCCAACAGCGCGGCCGCGCGGCAGTTCTCAGATCTTTCGCGGGTGCTAAGTGGGTTGCCGCTGGTACCGCGCAAGGCTGGCCTGTTGAGCCGGGTCTTCTCCAGCCGCAATGGGAAGGCGGAAAAACCGGAGAAGCTTGAGGAGACTAAAGGCATTGAAGTTGGAGAAGAGGCGTCAGCATGACCGAAATATTTACCGCCAGCCAAGTTGAAACTCCGCCAATGGTGGGCGAAGATGCTTCGCTCAACGTGGAGCAGGCGGCCTTGGTGCACCGGGTGCATCAACGGCTTATTCAGGACATTGACATGGTGGCGTTGGAACAGCAGCCCCCCGAAGACGCTCGCAAGGCCATCGAAGCGACTGTGCGCGCTCTCATAAGCGAGATGGCGAGCGGTCTGTACGGGGAGACGAAAGAGGCGTCTGTGAAGGCGGTCCTGGACGAAGTAGTCGGACTCGGCCCCATTCAGTACCTAGTCGACGACCAGACGGTATCTGAGATCATGATTAACGCCACTGATGAGGTGTACTTCGAGCGAGACGGCATCATCTACCTCTCGGCCGCCCGCTTCCGCGACAACGAGCATATCATGCGGATCGTCGAGCGCATCATCGCTCCGCTCGGTCGCCGCGTCGATGAATCGTCCCCATACGTGGACGCCCGGCTGCCGGACGGCTCGCGGGTGAACGTGGTGATTCCACCCCTCGTCCCGCGCGGACCGACGGTCACCATCCGTAAGTTCCGCCCAGACATGTATACAGCAGACGACCTGATAGCGAACGGAACGTTTACGGAATCGATCGGGAGCTTCCTACGCGCATGCGTTCGGTTGCGCCTCAACATGGTACTCTCCGGCGGTACTGGCACCGGCAAGACCACGCTACTGAACGCCATTTCAACGTACCTACCGAGCAGCGAGCGCATCATCACCATCGAGGATCCCATAGAGCTGAAGCTGCAGCAGAAGCACGTTATCTCGATGGAGGCCCGCCCGCCGAATATCGAGGGCCACAATCAAGTGACGCAGCGCGATCTGGTTCGCAATGCGCTTCGCATGCGGCCGGACCGCATCATCGTCGGTGAGGTGCGCGGGCCAGAGGCCTTCGACATGATGCAGGCGATGAACACCGGCCATGAAGGCTCGATGACGACGGTGCACGCGAACACCACACGAGACGCTCTCGCTCGCATCGAAAACATGATCCTGATGGCGGCGCTGGACCTCCCGATCCGCGCCATCCGCGAGCAGATGGCGTCCGCGCTCCACCTAGTCATACAGCTCACGCGCTCTAGCGATGGCCGTCGCCGGGTGACCAACATTGCGGAGATTACCGGCATGGAGAGCGACATCGTCACGATGCAAGACCTGTTTCGTTTCGAGCAGACAGGCGTTGATGATCAAGGGCGCGTGCAGGGCGACCTAGTGCCGACGGGCATCAGGCCTACGTTCGCCGAGTTGTTTGAGCGGTCGGGCGTAGATTTCGACTGGGGTGCGGTAGCAAGGGCGAACTGGGGGTAGTACTATGTTGGCATTTGCTGCAAGTGCGTTTGTATTCCTGGCGATAGTTACCGGGGCCATCGCCGCGTTTGGTCCGAGCCGCTTTGGACGAAGTAAGTCCGAGGAGCGAATCCTCAGTCTGCAGCCAAAGCAAGGCCCAACGGGAGATAGCTCGATTGGTCCGTCGTTTAAGCGGTCGCACTCATCCATCCCGACGCTTCGCTCACTGCTGAGCGACAGCGAATGGGCAGAATCGACAGCTCACGACCTGCAGCAGGCGAACGTCCACCTTCGCGTTGGCGAATACCTACTGATACGGTTCATATTGAGTGCGGTTCTCTTCTTTGTCGTTGTACTGGTGTTCCGGTTTCACCCACTAGGCATAGTGCTTGGGCTGGCCGCCGCGGGAGCCGGATATATGGTGGCCCCCTTCTATCTGCAGATGTTGCGACGCAGGCGACTGGCCAAGATCGAGAATCAGCTCGTGGAATTCTTGCCAATGCTCGCCTCGTCGCTCCGCTCCGGATTTGCGTTTCAGCAAGGCGTTGAGCTTGCAGCTCAGCAACTCGATCCGCCGTTGGCTGATGAGCTCATGATCTTACTGAACGATACGAACTTAGGCGCGACGATGGAGGATGCGCTGCTGCAGATGGGAGAGCGTGTTGGCAGCATTGACTTCGACATGATGATCACAGCGATCCTCGTCCAGCGCAATACCGGTGGCAACTTGGCCGAGGTTCTTGAGCGGGCCGCGGAGACGCTGCGGGAGCGGGAGCGCGTTCGCGCCGATCTCCAAACGCTGACTGCTTCGGCGCGACTCACCGGCCTCATCTTGTCGGTATATCCTGCGCTAGTCGGTTTGCTGTTGTTGCTCATCATGCCTTCTCTCTGGGGTGTGATGTTTACGGAGACGATCGGACGGATCTTCCTCGGCGTTGCTCTTGGCCTTCAAGGGATCGGTTTCTTGGTCATGCGCCGCGTCATGAGATTCGAGTTTTAGGAGGAAGCGGATGTTACTCGATCTTAGTATCGCAATCTCTGCCTTCCTCGCGTTCGTCCTCTTCGGGCTCTGGGCGCTCCAGGGCGTCGGTGGCCCGGTGGAGGCTCGGATTCGGGCGTTGGGCCAGGGCCGGACAGGCCGGGACGGTCAGTCCAGTGAATCGGTGACGTTTCAAGCTCGTATTGTAGCGCCACTCATCGAATCAATCGGCCGCCGAGTAGCGGCAGCGCTACCGGGGGCCTTCCTGAAGCGGACGGAGCACCAGCTGGTGCTTGCGGGCCAGCCGATGAGTGCAACGACGTTCTACGCCCTCATGTTTTCGATTGGCGCCCTGCTAGCCGCAGTGTATGTGCTGATGATTGTTACTGTCTACAACGGCCTACCGCCTGTCTTGGCGCTGGTGCCTGGCGTAATCTTCGGCTTCATAGGCATGTACATGGTGAGCTTCTGGCTATCTTCTCAGGCGCGTTCGAGACGGAAGGCGATGGCGCGGGGGCTGCCCGATTCCATGGACCTGATGACGATCTGTGTGGAAGCCGGCCTCGGCCTGGACGCCGCCTTCCACCGGGTCTCGGAGAAACAGCGGGGGCCGTTGGTAGACGAGATCCGCCAAATGTTGCGAGAGATTGGCCTTGGGAAATCGCGACGCGACGGCTTGCTGGATCTTGCCGACCGCACAGATCTTGAGGAAGTTCGCACCTTCGCCAATGCGGTCATCCAGGCGGAACAGCTAGGCACCAGCCTTGCCCAAGTCCTGCGGGTTCAGTCTGAGCGCTTGCGCGTTCGGCGCAGACAGCTGGCGGAACAAGAAGCGAGAAAAGCGCCGGTAAAGATGGTGTTCCCCCTGGTGTTCTGCCTTATGCCATCGCTCTTCATCTTCATCTTAGGGCCGATCGTGGTTAATCTGATCGGTTTTCTGTCCGGCTAATGAAAGAGCTTGAGGTCATGGAAACTGAGCGTGTCGCGGAGGACTACTTTGAGGTGCTCGGCTTGCTGCCGACTGCGCCCCATGACCTAGTCGTCGAGGTCTACTGGCATTCGGCGCATCGGCTCCAAGGAGCAGCCAGCACGGATCCATCTGCGCAAGCCATGCTGGTGCGACTCAACCAAGCGTACGCTTGGTTGACAAACCCAGGCGACGACCAGCGCGCCAACCTGCTGCAACATCCGTCGCTTGAGAAGCACTACGAGACTGTTACGACCAAGCGACGGGGCTGGCTGGCGCGTCTTATGAGGGGAGCGCCGAAACCTGTCCAGGCTTCGCCCAACCACTGGGAATTGCTGGACCTCTTACCATCCGCCTCGCCCGAGCTAGTCAAACTGGCGTACGACTTCTGGCGCCGCCGGCTGCGCGGCAGCCTGGGCGAAGGCGCCGATCCGGCTCTAGCGAGGCTTTCCGAGGCCTATCAGGCGATCGTAGCGGCGGCAAGCGCTTCACCCGATCAAGCCGATGCGGGCCTTGAGTCGCTCGACAGCTCGAACGAGGTTCAGCAGCAAGCAGCGAATGAGACCGAACCACCAGCGCTTGCTGACCCGCAGACCGACGTGAGCACAGACTCGGAAGAGGTCGAACCACCAGCGCTTGCTGACCCGCAGACCGACGAGAGCATAGACTCGGAAGAGGTCGAAGCGCTGGAAGAACAGCCCGCTCGCAGCCCCCGGGCCTCACGAGCCTGGCTGGCCATTGCCTCCACATCCAGAGCAGCCGGTCAGCGGACAAGGCGTTTGCTGGCCGGCGGCCGGGAGCGGATCGGGAAGTGGGCTTCAGACCCATTTCACGAGTACGACCGCCAGGCGCAGCTCGAACTTGAGCTTCAAATACCGGACATCGGCGATGAGCGCTTGCGCTCGCTGGCTAGCGTGGTCGAAACTGAGCGCCCCCGCATCGACGAGAACCGTTCTCAGGCCCACCTCGCGCTCCCGTCGAGCACATTCGAAGGCGACACAGAGGGGCCACTCGAAGGAGTTGCCGAGCGTGATCAGGCAAGTCCTGTAGCCAGGCTTGTCGCGGAGAACGGTATGAGTTGGGCGATAGGCGAGGAGGCGCTGAGTATTGGCAGCGATCCCACATGCGACATCACGGCCGGTGACGGAACGGCTGACGCGGAGCATGTGACGGCTCGCATCTGGGCCCGAGGCAAGCAGGTTGTGCTCCACGCATTGGCGCCAGAACCGTCAGTTCTGGTCAATGGGCAGCGCGTGACCTGGGCGATTCTGGAGGATGGCGATGCAGTACAGGTATGTGGTATGATGCTTCGATTCGAGGTGTACATAACGGGGGAAGGACGGACAGCAGATGTCGCAGGTGGATAGCAAGAACCCTAGCGAGAACCACGCACAATTGAGCGTTAGCAGAATCATGAAACGTCGCCGAATCGGCGCTTTCGTAGCTGGCAAATGC
>JACZYW010000098.1 GCA_022570885.1 Chloroflexota bacterium
TGCCGCCCTCGCCGCTATATAAGGCGCCGTCCGGATCGCTCGGCTGCACACCAAGCGAGATTCTGTGCGTGCCCTCGGTGTTGCACGAGTAGCTGGCGTTCACCAGAACTACTTTGCTCGAAGCAGCTACCTGGAGGGCATCCGGGGTGAGATTGAAGTCGGTCAGGACGGACCAGTTGTGTCCGCCAGTCAGGATGGGCGTGGCCGAGTCGCAGAATGCCAGGTTGTTGTCCGCCGGCCGCGGCTTGACCTCGGCCAGACAGTCGCCGCTGCCGTTGTACGACACGCCACCGGTGCCGGTGTTGACGAGGATCTGGGCCGAGAAGCCTGTGATGATCCCTGGTGGCGTGAGGTCGCCCACGATGCTGACGGTGAACTTGCTGCCCACCGCTGCGCTCGTGGGAACGTCCAGCCGCATGGCGGTCACCGTGCCCTGGCTGGCGGCTTGGGCCTCTGGACCGGACTGACTAAACGAAAAGAGCATCACCATCGCCAAAACGGCGATGAGTAGAAGGGCCAGTACTCCCACGATCTTGCGCGTATGTACCGTGCTTGCATTCACGAGAGCGAACCTCCTACGGGCTCGAGGTCATGATTTCCTTACACGAGTAGTGCTGATGACGGAGCATCAGCGTCAGGACGCCTATGACGTCAGCTGCGCCTATGGTCGATACAAGCAGAAAGTTACGCCGCTGCATGAGATGCTCCACCAGGCGGGGCCTAGGGACGCGCTGATTATAGCAGGAGTGCGAAGGCTGTCAATGCACCGCTCTCACTCCGGCATGACCGTGATTTCTAGGTTGAGTACGCTCGTTTAGGGGTCTCGGTTACCGGGGAGCCAGAGCCCTAGCCTTGGCCCGAGCAGCCTCTCTACTTCGCCAACCGCCTCCTCGCGTACCAGGCCGCGCAGGCCGCGCTGGCGACGGCTCCGGCGAGCGCAGCGCCTGCGACGCTCGCCAGCATGCCCACGGGCGTCCCAACACCTTCCGGTGGCTCAATCACACTGTGGTGCTCTCGCCGTGCTGATGTGCTTCGTTCGGTGATCTCACGCGCGGTCATATCTGCCGATCGTATGCGTTATGGATAGAGGAACAGATGACTCTGCAGAACGGCCCGGCCGACGAGCGGCGCAACGCCTTCTGGAACCAACTCTCCCTTATCGCAATGGCGGTTGGCTTCGGCATGCTGATCGCGGCCAACGTTCTCCTCAGCCTCGTCTTCAGCGGATTCTTCGACGGCGCTACGCTCACTGACCCACAGGGGAACACGGTGGTGGCCCCAACCGCCACCGTGGAGCCCTCGCCTACTACGGAACCCCCGCCCACTGCGGAGCCTGCGCCAACAGCGACCGAGGAGCCCGCGCCCACTGCGGAGCCCGCGCCCACTACGGAACCCCCGCAGGACACGGACGCCGATGGCATGCTGCCGACGCTGGGCAGCGGCCCGGGCAGAGACGCGACGAGTCTGCGGCAGTATGTTGCGCTCGGCTTCCTTGCGCTCAGCGGATTCGCGCTTATTGGCACTACGCTACTCGTGCGACGAAGAGTGAGTGGCGCCTGGTTTCATCGTAGTAGCTGAGCGAGTGAAAGTGGTACAGCTATCTGCTGTTCACCAGCCGTTACCCGCTATCTCCCGCCAACCGCCGCCTCGCGTACCAGGCCGCGCTGGTGAGGGCGAGGGCTCCGGCGAGCGCCGCACCTGCGACGCCCGCCAGCATGCCCGTGCTGGGGCCGGTCGAGCCAGCCGTCTCCAGGGGCGTCCCGGCTACCTCCGGCAGCTCGGCGATACCGCTGACAGACGAAAGCTGGAAGATTTCCACCGCATCGCTCACAGAAAGACCCGGAGTCGGCCCTCCGCCAATAGTGTAGAGCCTGCCGTCGATTACCTGCGCCGTCAGGCCGTGGCGTGGCGTCGGCAAGGCCGGTCCCGACGCCCACGAGTCCGAGGCCGGATCGTACACTTCGTGTTCAGCGAAGGTGCTACCGCCGGGCGAGAGATCCTCCCCACCAACCACGTGAACTCGGCCGGCCAGCGTGCCTGACGCGAGGCCGCCGCGAGCCGTCGGCAGCTTGGTGAGCCCCTGCCAGCTGTTGGTGGTCGGATCGTACTCCTCGACAGTGTTCACGTTCTGGGTGACGTTCTGGCGTCCACCAACGACGTAGATCTTGCCATCGGCAACCGACGCCGTCAGGTGTTCCCGCTCGGCACTCATAGGGGCGAGTTGTGTCCAAGAGTCAACTGTCGGATCGTACGCCAGCGGGACCGTGGCCTGGGGCCCGACGCCGCCGAGGACGTAGATCATGCCGTCGAGCGCCACCGTGGCGGCGGCGGCCCGCGTCAGCGGCATGGGGGAGCGAGTCGTCCAAGCGTCCGCCAGCGGATCGTACTCATAGGTGCTCGATGAGATGATTCCCTGCGAGAAATTGCTGTAGCCGCCCACTACGTAGATCTTCCCACCTACGGCGGCTGCGCCCACGTGGTCAAGAGACTGCGGCAAGGGTGCTTTTACCGACCAGCTATCGCCTCCGGTATCGTATGCTTCTACGAGATTCGTGTTGCCACCGGTAGCACGGAAGCCCCCGATGACATAGATGACGCCGTCCAGCAGGGCAGAAGTGACCTCGGTTCTGGCGGTTGGCATGGCGGCTCCAGCGCTCCACGAGCCAACCACCTCCTGGCCGATGGCGCCGGCGCCCGTGCTCTCGGCCAGTCGAAGGCTGATTGCGCTGGCCAGAACGGCTAGGAGGATGAGAAGGAGGGGTTTGCGCATGACGCTGCTCGACTGCTTCCGGTCGCTGAGGTCAGTATACTTCTGCCGTCACAGCAGCCGCTAGGTCAACGCGCATCACTTAAGAGGGCGAATCCGGCTCGACGTCGTGCACACGAATCGCCGATAGTGCTACGGCTTCGCCTCCGCAACCGCCTCCTCGCGTACCAGGCCGCGCCGCCCAAGGCGGCTGCTGCGACGGCAGTGGCTAGTACCGCAGTGAGGTGCGAAGCGCCTCGGGATGTATCGGGCGGCCCGAGCGCCGTCTGGAGCCCACCCACAGCGATGGGCGTGCCGTTGAAATCGAACGATTCCACACAGTCGATGACCAACGTATCCGCCACCTCATTCGGAGTTGTGTCGCCGTCGTAGTCATGGGGTACCGTCTTCATCGCAATGATGGTACTAGCGATATAGCGTGCCCCGTCATTCTCAGAGTCGGGATACGCCGTCAGGGTCAGCTTATGGCTGCCCACCTCGTTGCAGGTGAAATCCAGCGCGACCAAAGTCGTCGTGCTGCCAGCGGCGACGTCGAGCGCAGATGGGCGCGACCCGGATTCGCCCACTACAAAATGAGCCGCGCCGCCTCTCACTGAATTGATCGAGTTGCAGAGCGCTATTGCTCCCCCATCTAACCGCCCCACCTGGAGCTCATCGACGCAGGCCCGCGGGAGCCATTTCAGTCCGTCGGGGAACACCACTTCGCTGAAGAAGCCCGATATCTCAACGCTAGGGGCGGGGTCGGCGTTGACGCAGAGGGTGAACGGCACTCCCGCAGACACGGTGGCAGGGGCTTCCAGGGACATGCCAGGGAGTGGACTACCCGAAGGCGTGAGCGGGCAAGGTGGAGGCGTCGGTGTGGCTGGCGGCGGTGTGAGCAGGGCCGTAGGCGTCGGTGAGGGCACCGGTCCTGAGACGCAGTTGATGGCGAGGGTGTCCGCCACCTGGTGCGGCTCCGGTACGCCGTCGGAGTTTAGGTCCAACTCCTGCGATACTGTCTTCACGAAAATGAGAGTACTGTCCGTGCTACCGTAGACCGCTCCGCCCGGGGAGTCTTGCTCCGCCGTCAGCGTGAGCTTGTAAGTGCCCGGCGTGTTACAGACGTAGTCCAACTCCAGTAACGGCGGCGTGCTACCCGGGGTCACGTTGAGGGCTGCCACAGGCGGCGCAGTGAATTCACTTATCACCGCGTGCGTCACTCCTCCCAACAGCAGGCTAAGGAAGGACTGGCAGAGCGCTATTGGGCCTCCGTCCTGCCGCTCCACCTGGACCTCGCCGTCCGGGCCTGGGCCCAGGCAGTTCGGCCGCGGGAGCCACTCCAGTTCGGCGGGGAACACCACCTCGGTGCCAAAGCCCTGTATTTCAACGTCCGGCGCAGGTGCGGTGCTGACGGTGAGGGTGAACGGCAGCCCCTCAAACACGGTTGCGGGGGCGTCGAGGGACATGCCGGGTCCTGGTCCTGCGGCCTGTGCTCTCTCGAGCGCAGCGCGGTTCCAGGCGAACAGCAGGGCCACCAGCAGGGCGAGCAGTGCCACAGCCCCCAGCGCGACTAGAAGTCGCCGCGGCCACGTCGCCGGTGCCGGATACGCGGACATACCTGCTCCCTCCCCCCAGAGAGGCAAGGCTTGGGCGGCAACACGAGGCGGGGTTGTGTAGGCCACCAGTCGCCCTTAGTATAGCGCTGGGACGGAGGATGTCAAGAGGCGAAACGCCGAGGACTAGTTTGCCTGAGTAGTGTAGCTCTCCCCCAGGGCGAGCTCGACGATCCTCGGTGCGAGCCAGCGGCCGACAAAGGCCGATCCCTCCTGGCCGAAGTGAACACCGTCGGCGAACATGTCCACACCAGCGAGGGTGTCCGGGTACACACCTTCCGGACTGAGGAAGCGGTTGAGCTCGATACTGGTGACCAGGCTCGGGTTCCGGCGGGCAACCTCCCGATAGAGCCCGTTGAGCCGGTCGATATCTTCCGCGGCGGACTGGTACTCCTCGCCGTCGAGCGTCCAGCCTGGCATCTTGAAGTACGGCGCCGTGATGAGCGCTACCGTGGCGCCATTCGAGGAGAGGAGGTCGATCGCGATCTGTAGTTCGCTGAGCAAGTAGGCGTCCGCTTCCGGTGTGCCGAACTCGAGTATGCGGCCATCGACCTCGCGGTCTCGAATATGCCAGAAGCTGATCATTAACATGACCACGTCGGGCTGGAAATCCAAGACCTCAGCGAGCCAGAGCAGCGGCCAGCTCTCACACTCTGTATCAATGGGCTGAATGTTACCGTCGATCACGACAGCGCCCCGGGCCATGCCGCATCCGATGGTCGTCGCGTCGTGGAATACGAAATCCAGCTCCTCCTGCTGAGCGTACAGGCCCCCAGTCATCGACCAGGCCACGGAGTCGCCAACGAACAGGACACGTGCTGGCGCCGCTACCGCTGCGGTGGGCGCCGGCGTGGGAGTCTCAGCCGGAAGCACTACAGGCTGTGCCCCGCCGGCCGGCTCGGCGTCGGAGGTTGCCGCGAGCACGTGCGCCTCCGCTGTTGGGGCAGGGGCCTGTGTAGGAGTCGCCTCCGGAGACACGGGAGGCGGTGTCCCGCCGACATCGAAGGCCGCGACAGGCATCGCGGCTGTCGGCACGGCTGCCCGCGCCTCCGCCTCATCCAGAAACGCGAACGGCTGTGTCCCGCCGCGCGTCACCATCACGAGAGCGATCACGAGCACAGCCGCCGCTGTGGGCGCAACCGTCCAAGCTCTCCACGAGCGCAGCGCACCGCGGCGGACAGGGTTCTCGATGACATAGTAGGACGCGATGGCGAGCGCCAGCGTGACCGCGACCTGGACTGTCAGCAGGCCGTAGCCGTGCCAGCCGGTGCGGACGGGTGACAGCACCAGGTAGACGGGCCAGTGCCACAGGTACACGCCGTATGAGATGCGGCCAAGCCCGCGCAGCGGGCTGAGGGAGAGCAGCCTGCCAAGCGGCCCTCGCTGCGGCTGAACGACAGCGGCGATGATGACGGCGATGGCAATCGCTGAGACGAGAAGGCCACCCCGGTACAGGAGGGTGCTATCGTCAGAAGCGCTTGCCCAGAGCCATCCGGTGAAGATCGCGCCAGCGATCGCGGCGAACTGGAGCAATAGCCGGGCGGCGCCGGCGCGGAGAGGGCCATGCCACGCGAGCAGCATCGCGAGCACCGCGCCGACCAGCAGCGACTGCGCCCGCGTATCGGTGCCGTAGTAGACGCGTGAGGGATCGGCCCCTGGATCGTACATCCAGGCCATCAGCAGCGCCGAGCCTGCGATCATGACGAGCGATGCTGTGAACAACACGGCCAGCGAGCTTCGCCCCAACCGGAGCAGGAGGACGAACAGCAGCGGCCAGATGAGGTACCACTGTTCCTCGATCGCCAGCGACCAGGTATGCCGAAGCGGCGACGGGAGGGAAAATTGATCGAAGTACGACGCTCCTGAGAAGGCCAGGTGCCAGTTGGCGATATAACCGAGCGTCGCCAGCGCATCGTTGCGTAGCTTATCGAGCTCTGCGGGCTCCGCGAAGACCAACGCGTAGCCGGCTATGCCGGCCAGGAGGAGGAACAGCGCCGGGAGCAGCCGCCGGGCGCGACGCGCCCAGAACGCGGGGAGGTCGATCGTGCCAGTGTTGCGCCACTCTACGATGAGCAGGCTGGTGATGAGGTAGCCGCTCAGCACAAAGAACGCGTCGACGCCCAGGAAGCCGCCCCGTGCCCACGTGAGGCCGGCGTGGTAGGCGAGGACGGCGGTGACGGCGAGGGCACGCAGGCCATCGAGGGCTGGCTGATACGGGAGGGAGCGCTCGTCTGCGCCTGCTGCGTCGTCTTGATACCGGACAGCGTGGAACTCCACGTTCGGCCAGGCTCCTATCTAATGCGGGGCTAGGAGAGGGTGCTACTAGGTGGCGAACGCGGTAGACCGGCGCGTGAGGCTTCCCCCTCGGTTCGTACACAACAACGCGATTATACTACCGCAGACGCCTACGTGCCCACCAACGACAGGCTGAAGCCTGTCCCACGGGGAATAACTAGTCAAGTTCCGGCTTCGTCAAGGCGCAAAGCTTGACCGCGCCTGGATGCCCCAATGGCCGTCCTGTCTGGTCACGACGTAGATCGAGTCGTAGACGCCAATCTTGCTGCCATCTTCACGGTAGCGAGTGAAGCAGGTATCGAAGTGGACTTTATCGTCAGAACTGTGGATGACCGTGCGTCGGTCCCAGGCGCTGTGATGCCATCCTTGCTCAACAAACCGGTCGAACATGTCAGGCGGGTGGTAGCCGGGCTTCTCGATAACGGCTACTCTGCCGCTCGCGAGGCGCACAGAGGGGTAGTTGAACGTCGCTTCCCACGCCTTCAGGTCACGCGCGTTGAACGCGGCCATGAATTCGTCCAGCAGCCGCATGGCCCCTAATTCGCTATCTGTCATGCCCTGCCCTCGGAGGGAGCGGCGCCGGGGGTGAGGGCCTGCACCCGTTCGAGCAGCTTCGGCAGGGCGTGGCCGGAGGGGGCGCGGAGGACGGCGACGCAGGCGTCGCTGAGGGGCGTGGCCTGGGGGTTGACCTCGATGAGCTGAGCCCCGCGCCGGTGGGCGATGAGCGGGAACTCGGCCGCTGGATAGACGACGGCCGAGGTGCCTACCAGCAGCACCGCGTCGGCCTGCTGCGCCTCGCGATGGCAGGACTCCAGCGCGTCCGGCGGGATCGGCTCGCCGAACATCACGGTGTCGCCCTTCACCGCGCCGTCGCAGCCCACCCGCGCGCAGCGCGGCGGCAGCCGGTCGGGGTCAACCGTGAATGCGTCGGCCGCCCACCGAGCCTGACAGACGACGCAGCGCAGCCAGAGGCGGTTGCCGTGGATCTCGGTGAGCGACTGCTGGCCCGCCCGCCGGTGCAGATCGTCCACGTTCTGCGTGATCACATGGCGGACGGCGCCCAGCCGCTCCAGCTCCACCAGCGCGTAGTGGCCGGCGTTCGGCTCGGCCGCGCCGACGGCGGCGCCGAACTGGTCCCCACCTGCCGCTGCCTCGAGTCGGCGCTGCCACCAGCGCTTCGGGTCGGTGCGAAAGCCGTCGTACTGGTTCATCGGCGGCTCGCCGTGCGTGGTCCACAGCCCGCCCTCGCCGCGGAAGGTGGGGATGCCGGACTCCTTCGACATCCCGGCGCCGGCCAGCACGACGGTGTGCGTCGAGTCGGCGAGCAACGCTGCGGCGCGCTCCAGTGCTGCGGGCTCGATGGCGCCGTCCACGGCGCCATGCTATCGGGGATGGGGGAGGCGGGATAGGCCGGCCCCATGTGGCGGCCGCCTGCGTGATCCCACCTACGGGGGGTTGGCGGTGGCGGCGATAACATGAACGTAGCGAACGCAGGTGACGTTGCTCCCCCCCGAGCACGGAACGTAAGGCGAAACCATGAGCCGTCGTTTGCTGGTCGGTGCGGCGTTCCTGGTGTCCGCCGTGGCCGTCGCCTGCGGCGGCGGCGGCCACGGCGCGGACGCTGACGGCTCGGGGCAGACGAGCGCGTCGGCTCCGGCCGCCTCCAGAGCGTTCGATCCGAACGCTCCGCTCACCGACGCGGAACGGGCGCGGGTGTCGGTGCTGACGTTGAACTTGCCCTTCACCGACTTCACAAAGCGGACGGTGGACCTCACGGAGATCGTGTCCGGGGGGCCACCGCCGGACGGCATCCCGGCGATCCGCGATCCGCAGTTCATCGATTTCGCGGCCGCGAACGAGTGGCTGGAAGACCTGGAGCCCGTGATCTCGCTGGAGATCGACGGCGATGCGCGCGCCTACCCGCTGCAGATCTTGACGTGGCACGAGATCGTGGACGACACCGTCGGCGGGCGCCCGGTGATCGTGACCTTCTGCCCGCTGTGCAACACGGCGCTGACGTTCGACCGCACCGTCGACGGTGCGGTGCTCTCGTTCACCACCTCCGGATTGCTGCGCCGCAGCGATCTGATCATGATCGACTTCGAGACCGGCTCGCTGTGGCAGCAGATCACCGGCGAGGCGATTGTCGGCGAGAACGCTGGCACGCGGCTCGAGTTCATCTCCTCGCCGATCGTCTCCTACGCGGCCTTCAAGGAGACGTTCCCGGACGGCCGCGTGCTCTCCCGCGACACCGGCTTCGTCCGCCGGTACGGCGTCAACCCCTACGCGGGCTATGACACCATCGGCTCGTCGACGATCTTTCGGGTGAACGAGTTCGACGACGGGCGCCTCGACGCGAAGGAGCGTGTGCTCACCGTCGAGATCGACGGCGACGCGGTCGCGTTCCCCTTCAGCGAGCTCACCGAGCACGTGGTGCTGGAGACCGACGTCGCGGGGCAGGTGGTGGTCGCGTTCTGGCAGCCGGGCACCCTCTCCCCGCTCGACGAATCCTTTATCATCGGCAGCGCGAACGTCGGGGCCGCCGCCGCCTACTCGCCGATCGTCGATGGCGAGCGCCTGACGTTCGAGGCGCGCGGGCAGGAGATCGTCGATACGCAGACCGGCAGCGTGTGGAACGTGCTGGGACTCGCGGTCTCCGGTCCCATGGAAGGGACGATGCTGGAGCCCGTGCTCTCCGCCAACCACTTCTGGTTCTCGTGGTCCGTCTTCCAGCCGGAGACGCTCGTGATCCGGGGAAGCGGATGAGACGCGGACCGCGGATGACGGGACACGCATATTTCGTTAATCCTCCGCTCAATCGGACGGTGGATACTGGACAAGCAGGGCGTGACGAGACCGGAGCGCCGCGTCGAGGGGTGAGGTGACGATGCTCGACAACCGGCTGACCCGGTACGCGATCACCGCGGCTATCCTCCTGGTCATCGGAGGGCTCTTCGTCCAGCGCGGGTTCTCGGGCGCCGACGCCGACA
>JACZYW010000218.1 GCA_022570885.1 Chloroflexota bacterium
CATTGTCCAGCTAGAGGAGGGGCCTCGCCTGATGACGAACCTGGTGGAGATCGAGCCCGACCCGGAGAAGATCCGCTGCGACATGCCGGTCGAGGTGCTGTTCGAGGACATCAGCGACGAGATCAGCCTGCCGATGTTCCGGCCGGCCGACGCCAGCGCGAGAAGCTAGGAGCAGGGAGCGAACGTGAGCTTTTCAAAGAACATCGCCATCGTCGGCGTCGACGAGTCGGACGAGATCGGCATCTGCGAGGGCAAATCCGCGCTGATACTGCACGCCGAGGCGGCGCGCAACGCCCTGCGCGACGCCGGCATCGACAAGTCCGAAGTGGACGGCCTGCTCACCGCCGGCCCGCCGATCATGCAGCTCGCCGAGTACCTCGGCATCCAGCCGTCGTACATGGACGGCACCACCGTCGGCGGCTCGTCGTTCGTGATCCAGGTGGAGCACGCCGCGGCCGCCATCGAAGCGGGGCTGTGCAACGTCGCCGTCATCACCCACGGCGAGATGGGCTACTCCGCCCGCAAAGGCACCGCCTCGCGTGGCGCCGACCCGCGCCGCTTCGCCGACCCGGAGGCGCCCGCCGCCCAGTTCGAGCTCCCCTACGGCGTCGGCGGCCCGCCCAGCACCTACGCGCTCGCGGCGACGCGGCACATGCACCAGTACGGCACCACGCACGAGCAGCTCGCCGAGATCGCCGTCGCTACTCGAAAGTGGGCCCAGCTCAACCCCAAGGCGTTCATGCGCGACCCGCTCACCATCGACGACGTGCTCAGCTCGCGCTGGATCGCCTACCCGCTCCACATCTACGACTGCTGCCTCGTCACCGATGCCGGCGGCGCCTGCGTCATCGTCAGCGCCGATAGGGCGCGAAGCCTGTCGAAGAAGCCCGTCTGGCTGCTCGGCTCCGGCGAGGCGCTGACGCACCAGAGCCTGATCAACAGCCCGGACCTGACGCAGACGCCGGCCCGCTACTCCGGCGAGCGCGCCTTCAAGATGGCCGGCCTCACCCACAAGGACATCGACGTGGTGGAGGTGTACGACTCGTTCACCTACACCGTCCTGGTCACCATCGAGGAGCTGGGCTTCTGCGCCAAGGGCGAAGGCGGCCCCTTCCTCTCGAACCAGCGCACCGCCCCCGGCGGCGACTTCCCGATGAACACCAACGGCGGCGGCCTCTCCTACACCCACCCCGGCATGTACGGCATGTTCCTCATCATCGAGGCCGTCCGCCAGCTCCGCGGCGAGTGCGGCGAGCGTCAGGTGGCGAACGCCCACACCGCGCTCGTGAACGGCACCGGCGGCTCCCTCTCTTCCACCGGCACGCTCATCCTTGGCTCGGACTGACCTCGCTACGCCGCGCCCGATTCGCTACCATGCAGCCGCTGCATTATGTTGATCGACCTCCACACGCACACTCGACCGCTCTCCTGGGACTCCAACCTCACGCCAGATGAGCTGATCGAGCGGTCGAAGACGGCCGGTCTCGACGGCATCTGCCTCTCCGAGCACGACTTCTTCTGGAAGCCGGATGAGGTGCTGGAGCTGGCGAAGCGCCACGACTTCCTCGTGCTCCCCGCAATCGAGATCAACACGGACGACGGTCACATCCTGGTCTACGGCCTGGAGGAGTACACGTTCGGCATGCACCGCTCGCACGACCTGGCCGACCACGTAGAGAAGGCGCACGGCGCGATGATCGCCGCCCACCCCTACCGGCGACAGATGCCCTGGTACCTGGAGAGCGACCGCGATTACGAGGACGCGCTGGCGCGGGCCAGCCGCAACCCGGCGTATGGCTACTGCACCGCGCTCGAGCTGATCAACGGCCGCGGCAGCAAGAAGGAGAACGAGTTCTCGCGGCGGCTGTGCGAGCTGATGGGCGTGCGCGGCACCGCCGGCTCCGACGCCCACGACCGCGCCGATATCGGCCGCTGCGCCACCCTCTTCGAGCGCGACATCGACGACATCGAGGGGCTGATCGAGGAGCTGAAGGCCGGCCGCTATCGCGCGATGGACCTCACGTTGGCGCCGGCGAAGTAGACGCTGCCTCGTAGCTGGTTCATGTTGGTGGGCCGGTAGTTGAAACCCACTCCCGCCCCGATGCATCGGGGCGGCATCGTACATCGCAACCCGAGAAGCTGCGGGATTCATCCCGCAGGGCATGCAAAAGGCCCGCTCGCATTGACAAGCGCCTGCCGCCGGTAGTATCCTCACGAAGCTGAAGTCCGCTGTTTACGCAAACGTTAGGGCTTCCCGCTTATTTAGTGCGAGACACCCGCAAACACGCTAGGAGGTGACGATGGCTCAGCAGCAAGAGACCAAGTCGGTGGTCACCGACGAAATGCGAGAAGCGATCGGAAAAGAGAGCAAGCCAACGACGATGGAGGTGGACAAGACGGGCTGTCGCATGTTCGCCCGCGCCGTCGGCCACGCGGACCTGATCTTCTACGACGAAGAGTACGCGAAGAGCAAAGGCTATCGCAGCATCGTCGCGCCGCCGGGCTTCCTTGGGACACAGGTCTACAGCCCGCTTCGCGGCGATCCCGCCGAGGCCGGCGGAATGCGTTTCAGCATCCCGTACAAGCGCGTGCTTAACGGCGGCACGGAGTACGAGTACTTCGGCGACATCTGCGCCGGCGATGTGCTGACCGTTCGCAACAAGATCAGCGGCTTCAACGAGCGCACCGGCAGCATGGGGCCGATGCTCCTCACGAGCCGGGAGACGACC
>JACZYW010000219.1 GCA_022570885.1 Chloroflexota bacterium
GCAGGGTCGGCCGGGTTCATCGTGTTCGTGACGTAGACGGAGAGGGTGAGGTAGGTGAGCACGACGCCCTTGGGCAGCGCCGTCGTCCCGCTCGTATACATCAGGACCGTCGTGTCGTCCTCCTCGATCTCAACGTACAGCTCGTCGGCGGGCGCGCCGGCCAGCAGCTCGTCGTAGCCGCGCATCCCCTCAGGTTGCGACTCGTAGCAGATATACTCGCGCACGCCGGCGAACTTGGGGCGCAGCCCGGAGACGAGATCGAGGTAGCGTTCGCCGACGAAGAGTATCTGCGCCTCCGAGGCGTTCACCATGTGATCCAGCTCCTCGTGTTTAGCGCGATAGTTGAGCGGGACGAAGATCGCGCCCAGCTTGGCGCAGGCGTAGTACGTCTCCACGTACTGCGACGAGTTCATCGCCATCACCGCGACGGCCGTGCCCCGCTCGACTCCCAGCGCCTGCAGCGCGTTGGCGAGCTGGTTCACCCGCGAGGCCATCTCGGCGTAGGTGACGCGAGTATCGCCGCAGACCAGGGCATCGCGGTCCGGCACCACGGCGGAGCTTATCGTGAGAAACTCTGCAGTATTCATACACCTTCTCCTGGCCCCTCACCCCGACCTACCGGTCACCCGTTCGGCTGAGCTCACGACGAAGCCCTCTCCCTCCGTGGGAGAGGGGACGGGGGTGAGGGCATCGCGCACTAATCTAGCGCATCGCGGGGGATGGAGCAACGGGAGGTTCTAACGGTATATTAGAAGCATGCCGAAAACAACCTGGTTCCAGCATGGTGTCGAAGCCTTTCAGCTAGCCCGGCCAGGAGCACCTAAGTGTTATCCATGTCCTATCTGCCTTTGTAGATGCACATCTCCAAGTGACCTAACGCTTGACCATTTTCCACCCCAATCACGGGGTGGAAGGAATGCCGTACTCACATGCGCCGAATGCAACAACTGGGCTGGTTCTGAGCTTGAAGCTGACATGAATCCAGCTGAGTCGCTTTATGAGTTTGCTGCGGGGGTGATGTCCGCTCCGGTTCGCGGTCAGATTACCATCGACAGTCATACACTGAACGCCGACATACTTGCCACCGGCAGCAAGATCTCGATAGCTGTCGCCCATGGTCTGAATGACCCTGCTGTGGAGCGAGCGTTTAAACAACAGTGGGGCGACTTCGAGATCAAACTGTCGTTTGGGAAGCACAAAAGGGAACATGCGCTTGCAGGTTGGCTACGCTCAGCCTACTTGGCCATCTTCTCCGCCTGGGGGTTCACTTACATCCTGCGGCCACAACTGAATGCGGTCCGGGAACAGATACGCAAACCGGACTCCCAAGTTCTCAGAGTGTTCAGCTTTACCATGCCGAAGCCGGAACTTGAGGAGCCACACATCATCTTGATCAAGCGCCCCGAGTCACTAGCTGGGCACCTCGCGGTCATCATGGGCCGATACGCTGTCTATCTGCCTGGTTTCCACGGTGATGATCTATACGATGAACTGGCTCGTCAATCTGACGCAGGCTTGGAGGGAAAAGTGTCAACGGGAATGGACGTACCCTGGCCTGAACGCCCACGTTACGAGCTAGACTTCGCTCTGTCGGGTAACAGCTAGCAGCGCCGCCGCTAGCCGCCCCTCGAGCGCGAGGCCCTCGCGCAGCGACAGGTCCAGCCCGCGTAGCACCGCCTCCTTCGCCGACGCAAGCGCCAACGGCGAACGCTCCGCCAGCGTGCGCGCCCAGGCGCCGGCCTCCGCATCGAGCCGGTCGCGAGGGACGACGCGGTGCACCAGCCCCAGCCGATACGCCTCGGCGGCGTCGATCTGGTCGCCCGAGAGGATCATGCCGAGGGCGACGCCGGGCGCGATCGTGCGCGGCAGCGTCTGGGTACCGCCGGCCGAGGGGATGTAGCCCAGCCCGACCTCCGGCAGGCCGAAGCGGGCATCGTCGGAGGCGATGCGCAGGTCGCAGAGCAGGCTCATCTCGCAGCCGGCGCCCAGCGCGAAGCCGTGGACGGCGGCGATCAGCGGCTTGGGCAGGGCCAGCATCAGCCCCCATAAGTCGCGCTCGCGGCGGGCGCGACGCGCCTCCACGTACGACGGCGACGTCCCGAACTCGGCGATATCGGCGCCCGCGGAGAAGGCGCGGCCAGCGCCCCGTATGACGAGCACCCGGGCGTCCGGATCGTCCCGAAACGCCTCGAACGCCGACCAGAGCTCGTCGCGCATCTGGAGGTTGATCGCGTTGAGCACATCGGGGCGGCTCAGCGTCAGGCGCGCGACGCCCCCGTCGTCCTTCTCATACGCGATGGTCTGGAAGCCGTTCATAGCGCCTGCCATCCTGAGCTTGTCGAAGGATGAGCCGTGCTGCCGGACAGAGCTGAAGCTCTGTCCCTACGAGGCTGTCGTACATGCGCCGCCATCGAAGGGCTATCGCCAGTCCGGCCTGCGGATCTGGCTGCGTTTCTTGCGCTCCATGGCCATAGCCAGGTCCTCGTTCAGCTTGCCAGTGAGGAGACGCATCGCATCGCCCTCCGGCCGCATCGTACTGCTGCGCCACCGGCGCACCTTCGCCCGGTCGCTATCGGATAGCGAGGCGTCCTTCGCGAGGCGGGCGACGACGAGGGACATCAGGTCCCACGCCTCGTCGATGTCTAGCTCAACCTTCATGCCAACCTCACGCCTTCACCGACGATCCGCGCTGGAGATGTAGCGTCCCTTGCGCCGGATCAG
>JACZYW010000220.1 GCA_022570885.1 Chloroflexota bacterium
CGGTCTTCTTCGTTCGTTCGCGCTGCTTCACGGTGTGCCTCGCTCGTAGGCCCGGCTTTAGCCCGGCGCAATCGCGAATAAATCGAAGGTCGGGCTTCAGCCCGACGACACTTCGTCGCTAGCAATACTCCAGGCGAATATCGAAGCCGTTGTCATCAGCGATCGCCAGTAGCGCCTGGCATGCCACCACGGCGCGGCTATCGATGGCTATAGCGTCCTCGTCCTCGTTGATCAGCCTATCGGCATCTTCCAGCGTCTCGACGACTGGATACAGGTCGCTCATGGCTACCATCCTCTGCGCCCCTTCGGCGAACGCGTCCGCCAGATCCCGGTGGTCTCGCGCCACCAGCGCCGGCGGATCGATATCGCGAAGGTCCTTCGCGGTGAAATCCAGCACGAGCGCCCACAACGCGAATGCATCAGCGGGCTCACCGACCACCTGCGCCCCGCTCCGGTCGTCGATGCCGCTGATGATCGGCTCTAGCTGCTGGAAGTACTCCGAGAGGGTGAGCTTGCTGCCTTCCTCACTGAAGACAGCCAGCAGCCCGATGAGGACGCCGAATACCAGTACCAACCCCAGGATAAGCACAGTGAAGGTCTTTTGTCGTGACATATCGTCCGTTCGTTGCTAGAAGCGAGGCATCCTCAGACAGTATACACACGTTCCTCCGGCCCGCGCAGGAGGAGCGCGAGCGACTCGCTCTGGCCTTTCGCGGCCGGCCGCCAGAATGGGCCCACCAGGTTGTCCTGCGTGCCGCTCGCTACTTGCTCTATCTGCTCAGCCGAAGGGCGATAGCGGAACAGCGCGCCGCCCTCGCCGCAGAGCAGCGCGTAGGCGCCGTTGGGGTGCCAGGCCGCGCCCAGCAGCGCCCCAGACGCCTCCACCGCTCGATAGCTGAAGCCTGCGCCGTCGTAGGTGAGGAGCTTGTTCGACGAAGCTTCCCTGGCGCCCTTGAACGCGTAGCCCACGATGAGCGCCTGCCGTCCATCGGGATGCCAATCCACGGCGACGAAATCGTCCTCCTCGTCGCTCGTGAGCAGCGCCTGCAGGTAGCGGCCATCGCACTTGTAGAGCGCGTGCGGGCGCGGGTAGCCGGCCCAGCGGCTGGCATACGCGCCCACCAGCGCGTACTCGCCGTCCGGACGCCAGGCCACGGTGCGCAGCGTGTGGGCGCGATCGCCCGGGATATGCGTGAGGTCGCCGTCCTGGTAGCGCAGCACCGTCCCGCCGTTGCCCACGATGATCGCGTAGTCGCCCTGCGGACGCCAGGCGACGCGACGCAGGTTCTCGGTCGTCGGCGAGGACAGCGCCCGCACCGAGCCTTCTTCGTACAGGAACACCGCGCCCCGGTTGCCGACCAGCAGCGCCCGGCGGCCATCGGGCGAGATGGCGACGCCGCGCAGGTTATGCTTCGTGTCCGTCGTGATCGGCTCGAAGCGCGTAGTCGAAGAGCCTGCCCTGAGCGTAGCCGAAGGGTCGTAGCGCAGTGCGCCGCCGCCGTTGCCAACGAGCAGGCACCACGAGCCGTCGGGCTGCCAGGCCGCCCAGCGCAGGGGCCTGACGGCGCCCGTATCGACCGCCGTCAGCCGTTCGCCATCGAAGAGGTGGATGTGGACGCTCATCTAGCTATTCACGCCTCCTGGGCGCCGGAGGGCTTGTTTCCAACGCTCTCGCTGCGTAGCATGGGCCGCGTGCCGGAGCTTCATTGTAGACGCTGCCTCTTCGCGAAGACAACGGCCGATCGCGGCGAACGCCCGCAGGCTCGCGACTGGCAGGCTTGCGAATGATCGTCGTCCTCTCGGGCGGAGTGGGCGGCTCGCGCTTCCTCCAGGGGTTGGCGCGCGCCGTGCCGCCGGAGGAGATCGTCGCCATCGTCAACACCGGCGACGACGAGGAGTTCTTCGGCCTCTACGTCAGCCCTGACCCGGACATCGTCACCTACGCCCTCGCCGGCCTCGTCGACGAGGAGCGAGGCTGGGGCATGCAGGGCGATACCTTCCGCTGGCTGGAGGCGATGCGCCGCTTCGGCAACGAGACGTGGTTCCAGATCGGCGACCGCGACCTGGCGACCCACCTCTACCGCACCCGCCGCCTGCGCGAAGGAGCGACGCTCTCCCAAGTAGCGGCGGAGCTGGCCGAGCGGCTGGACGTTCGCGCGCGCATCCTCCCCATGTCGGACGACCGAGTGCGCACCGTGGTGGAGACCGAGGCCGGGCCGCTCCCGTTCCAGCGATACTTGGTACAACGCCAGGCTCGCGACCGCGTGCTCGCGGTGCGATTCGAGGGCGCGGACGCCGCGCGGCCGGCGCCAGGCGTGCTGGAGGCGCTGCAGGCGGCGGAGGCGATCCTCATCGCGCCGAGCGACCCGATCGCCAGCATCGGCCCCATCCTGATGCTCTCCGGCGTCCGCGAGGCGCTAGCGGCGCGGCGAGACCGGGTGGCCGCCATCAGCCCGATCATCGCCGGGCGATCGCTCCGTCCGCCAACGGGCGAGCTGCTGGCGGGCCTGGGCAGCGAGGTGAGCGCGCCAGGCGTCGCCCGGCTCTACAGCGACGTCGCGCGCGTCTTCGTGCTCGACCGGCAGGACGAGGCGCTGGCGCCGCAGGTGCGCGAGCTCGGCCTGGAGCCGTTCGTCACCGACACGGTAATGCGCGACGCCGGCGCGAAGGAGTCGCTGGCGCGGGCGGCGCTGCAAGCGCTAGGA
>JACZYW010000099.1 GCA_022570885.1 Chloroflexota bacterium
ACCACAAGACCACCTTGGCCAACGGCCTGCGGATCATCACCGCCCCGATGCCCCACACCAGATCGGTCGCGGTGAGCATCTACGTCGGGGCCGGCTCGCGCTATGAGACGGAGCAGGAAGCGGGCCTCTCCCACTTCGTCGAGCACCTCTGCTTCAAGGGCACAGAGCGCCGCCCCACCTCGCGGGAGATCTCGGAGGCCATCGATGGCGCCGGCGGCATGATTAACGCCGGCACTGACCGAGAGCTGACGGTCTACTACTGCAAGGTAGCGCAGCCCCACTTCGCGCTCGCGATCGACGTGCTGGCCGACCTGGTACGACGGCCGCTCTTCGCGCCGAGCGAGCTGGAGCTGGAACGCCGCGTCGTCCTCGAGGAGCTGGCGATGGTAGCCGATTCGCCCGGCCAGCAGGTCGATCTGCTGCTGGACGAGACGCTCTGGCCCAACCAGCCTCATGTGGCCGGCAGCGAAGATAGCATGCGCGGCCTCAGCCGGGAGATGGTCGTCGAGTATCTCCACCGGCAGTACGTGCCGAACAACGTCGTCGTCAGCGTGGCCGGCGCAGTGAGCCAGGAGCAGTCGGTCGAAGTCGTCTCCGACGCGCTGGGCGACTGGTCGCGTGGCGAGCCCGGTAGCTGGTTCCCCGCGGTGAACGGCCAGCAGGCGCCCCAGACGGGGCTGAAGTACAAGAAGACGGAGCAGGCGCACATCTCGCTGGCGGTGCGCGGACTGCCGCTCAGGCACCCTGACCGCTACGCGCTGAGCATGCTCAGCGTCATCCTGGGCGAGGGGATGAGCAGCCGCCTCGTGCAGGAGCTGCGGGAGCGTCGCGGCCTCTGCTACGACGTGCATAGCTACGCCGCTTCCTTCCAGGACACTGGCGTCTTCGGCGTCTACGCCGCCGTCGACCCGGCCCGCGCCCAGGAGACGCTGAGCGCCCTGCTGGGCGAGCTTGCGCAGATCCGCGACGACGGCGTACAGGCGGAGGAGCTGGCGCGGGCGAAGGAATTCTCCAAGGGGCGTCTGCTGCTGCGCATGGAGGACACCCGCGCCGTCTCCGACTGGCTAGGCGCACAGGAGCTGCTCACCGGCCACATCCGCACCGCCGATGACGTCGTCGATCTCATCGACGCGGTGACGGAGGAGGACCTGCTGCGGGTTGCCCGCAATCTGCTCGTCGCCGGCCAGCTTAACCTGGCCGTGGTCGGCCCCTACCGCAGCGCCCGCCGGTTCGCCTCCGTCCTCAAGCTCTAGCCGGCGCGTCTCGCGGCCGCCAGCGCATCCCGCGATCAGTTGACTATACTGCTAGGTGCCGTAGTATCAAGGCACTGTCTTTCTAACAGCACTGTCGTTCCATATGAAGGGGGCTCGCTATGAGCGCCATCGACGCAGCGAAACTCGTGCTGGCGGAACCGGAGCGTCTCGCCGGCCAGGGACTCGACGCCAACCAAGAGGAGTCCGGCCATCGCGCGATCCATCTGCTCCTCACCCACCCCGTCGTCGGCCCGCAGACGGACCTCGTCGTCACCTACCGCGACGGCGCGTACGAGGTGTGGGCGCAGCGGGGCATGGTGCGCTTTCAGCGCTCGTTCGCGCCGGACGGCGGCCACCAGTACCAGGTCATCGAGACCGTTGGCCAGAACCCGATCGAGAACCAGAGTCCGCAGGCCCTCGCGACCATCGACGAGGAGCTGGAGGCCGCCCGGCTATCGGGTAACCCCACCGACGACCCGAACCACACCTACATCGAGCCGGAGCAGCTCAGCTACCCGCTGGCCTACGAACGGATCGCCCAGCTCTTCGATAGCCCAAACGCCCCCGACCTGATGATCAACCCGAAGTGCTACGCCTCCGGCAAGCAGGCCGGACAGCACGGCTCACTCGATATCGTCCAGTCGCGGGCGCCGCTGATCTTCTCCGGCCCCGGCGTGCAGCCCGGCGTCGGCGAAAGCCTCGCCCGCCAAGTCGACATCGCCCCCACCGTTGCGCGGTTGATGGGCTTTCCTCGTATCGAAGGGCAGGACGCCACCGGCCGCGCTTCCACCGATGTCTACCTGCGTCGCCAGGACGGCCTCCCGCTGGAGGAGATGCTCGATCTGGATTCGAGCGGCGAGCTGCGAGCGAAGCCGGAGCGCGTCTACCTGTTCAACCTGGACGGCCAGAGCGCCACGGAGCTCTACTGGCGCCTGGAGCACGACCCGGACGCCGTACCCAACATGCGACGCCTCGCGCAGGCGGGACACCGCTTCCGCTACGGCAGCATCGTCAACCTACCCAGCATCACCTGGCCCAGCCACAACACCATCGGCACGGGCTGCTGGGGCGGCCACCACGATCTCGTCAACAACAACTACTACCTGCGCGAGACGCGACAGCTAGCCAGCCCCTACGGCCAGCAGTTCGAGACGGCGCAGTTCCTCGGCGACCAGGTCGAGACGCTGCACGAGGCGTTCCACCGCGTGTTCGGCCCCTGGCAAGGCAGCTCGGGCGCCTTCACCGCCGCCATCCACGAACCGTGCGGCCGCGGCGCCGACCACGCGGTACTGGAGCGCCGCACCGTCGGCGACCGCGACAGGCTGCGCGCGTTCACCAAGGAGTCGGCGCCGGACGTCAGCCCTCGCTGGAAGGCGGACGACAACCAACGGATGCAAGACGAGGCGTTTATCGACAGCCGCGGCATCGCCCAGGCTCTGGAGCTCTTCACGGACGACTCGCACCCGCCACCCATCTTCACCTACCACAACTTCCTCCTGACGGACGGCGCGGGCCACGACTACGGCCCCCACCACCAGGGCCAGCGGGACTCGACAGCGGAGACCGACCGGCGCATCGGCCGGCTGCTCGCCATGCTGGAGGAGCGAGGGCTCTTCGACTCCACGCTCTTCATCATCACCGCCGACCACGGCATGTCCCCCACTCGCACCGAGCTGGCGGCGAACCAGGGCCAGCTATTGCTACAGGAAGGGATGAAGGCGATCCTGCCCGAGAGCTGGGTCTATCTGCTGGACATGGCGGTCGAGATCGAGCACGACCGCGACAGCCGCACTGCCACCGTCACCGTCCTCGCCAACGATGCCGACGCTTCGGGCACGCGTCCGCCGGTCGCCGGAGCCGAGGTGACCGTAGGCGACGCCGACGGCCCGCCTCTCGCCAGCGCTCTCACCGGCGACGACGGCGTGGCCCGGCTGCCGCTGGCGGCGGACCTCCCGCCCGCCGACGTCGTCATCACCGTCCGCCACGACGACTACAACGCCCGCCACCTGCGCCTCGACGGCTCAAGCATTGCGCTGGACCTGCGGGAGCTCCTGTACGGCGGGCCGCAGGCGAACGACGCATGAACAGACGCCTGCTGCTGCTCGCCATCCCGCTGCTCGCGCTAACGGCAGCCATCGCCGCAGCGTGCGGAGGCGGGAACGATTCGCCCAACCCGACGGGGAACGGCGCGACGGGGACGGCTGGGCCATTCGAAGCGGCACGGGACGCCCTGGTTGAGGATCTCGTCAACTATCGTGTCACCATCGGCGATGTCCCGCCTGATGTGGGCGCCCGCCTACTGGCCGATTGTGAACAGCTAGAGACGTTCGCAGATACGAACCGCGTCGAGGACATCTGCACAGCCATCGAGCAGGCGATGGAGAGCGCCGACCCCGGCCTGATCGACCGCGTCCTAACCGAGCTTGCGGAGCTCACGCCCGACTGACCGCCATCTGTCAAGTAGAGAGGCGCAGCGGTAGCGGATCAATTTAAATGCGCCGCGTGCTTCTCCGTAGGCGAGGCCTGCTAGCCTCGCCGCCGCCGAGCCTGGAAAGGCTCGGCTACGCTATGCAAGAGTTGCAGACTGCCCCACTACTGGCGCAGCGAGGGGTCCGCTACTCGTACCGGAGCGCCTCGGCTATTGACACGCTCGCCGCCTGGCGCGCAGGGATGAACGTCATCAGCAGCGATGCCACAAACGCGAACGTGGAGAACACGGCTATCTGTAGCCAGGGGATAACGTAGCCCGCCTCGGCTGTGGGAAACTGGTCGCTCGTGATCAGGAAATACGAGAGCCAGATAGCCAGCCCTACGCCGGAGCCGATGGCGAGCAACGTGACGAACGACGACTCAAGCATGAAGCTGAGCGCAACGGTGCTCCGTTTGTAGCCTATCGCCCGCAGCATGCCGATCTGCTGTCGCCGCTCCACCACAGTGCGGAAGGCGATCACGCCCACCGCCGCGATCCCGACGAACAGCCCCAGCCCCATGAACCCCTGCATCAGCAGGAAGAAGTTGCGGAAGAGTTGCTGCTCGTCCTCGACGAGCTGCTTCAGCGACTCTGACTGTACGCCGAAGGTAAAGAGCGAGGACTCGATCTCGCGGGCCACCGCCTTCGACTCGTCCGGATCCTGTAGCGAGACGAGATGCCGCGTAAACAGCGGCTCATCGTAAACCAGGTCGAACGTCTCCTGCGGAACGTAGATGCCGAAGAAGGCGGCGCTCGCCCCCAGCTCGATCACGCCGATCACCTCCACCTGGCGGGTGGCCCCCGAGAGCGGTTCGCCGATCTCAAGCATGACCGGGTCGAACGCCTCAGCTTCTGAATCGATGCCCGAAATGTGGAACGATTCGTCACCGAAGAAGCCGCCGGACTCGGTGGAGAAATGATCGACCACTGCGACGTCGTCGCGCGTCTTCATCGCCTGCCATACCGCCTCGTCGCTATCGTAGCCTCGGGCGCGGGTACTGAGCGGGACGAGCCCGCCATCGACGAAGCCCGCGTCCACGCCGAAGACCGGATAGCTGTCGAATTCGGTCTGATCATCTTCTACCTGTCTGACGCTGGATCGAGCCCCCAGGCTGACACGGCCCACAGCGCGGAAGCTGTCGGGGGCCGAGGAGCCACTCTCCTCTAGCTCGGCGGCCAGATCGACGATCGGGTTGTTCAGGTTCTCCAACGCGATCACGTCCCAGCCACCTCGGGCGGCGTCCGTCAGGAACAGGCGGTTGAAGTTCAGGTTCATGGTGGACATCATCGTGAGCGCGAAGATCACGAGCGAGATCATCGCGAGCGTCATGCCGGTGCGGAACCTGTCCGCCATGGGATAGGCGACGGCAGTGCGAACGGCCGGTAGAATCCCGCTGAACAGCCCGCCGAAGCGGGAGATGACCGGCAGCACGATGTCCATGTTGTAGACCAGGACGAATGTGGACGCGGCGATCATGACGATGCCGCTGAGGAAAAACATCTCGACGTCGCCCTCCAACTCGCCGAAGAGGAACTCCAGCCGGTCGCCGGCCAGAAAACCCCACAGCGTGAGTAGGGCCACGCTCAGCGTGGTGAACACCGCCCGCTCCGGTAGGCCAACGAAACGGAGGACGATCGCCGTTCCGATGAACATCATCGAACTGCCGAGGGCGAAAGGAAACTTAGTATTGCCGTTCAGGCCAATGTCGAATGGGTATCTAGCATCGCCGTTAAGGCCGAGGTCGATGAGCAACCCGCCGAGGGCGAGGGCGGCCAGGCCCGTCGCCAGCCAACGCCAGCCCATCCGCTGTCCCACCGGCTCCGGGATGTCGCGGATCGCCCGCACGATGTTCAGGTTGGAGACGCGCCAGGAGGCGAAGGTGACGGTGGCGAAGGTAAGCACGACGCCCAGGCTGTAGGAGACCACCATGCTTCGTAGCGTGACGTGCGGCTGGATGTTCAGGCCAAACTCGGAGAAGATGCGCGCCATGATCAGCATCATGCCGAACGAGACGAGGATACCGAGGCCGGCGCCCACCATGGCGGAGAGCACGTTGTAGGCCATCCCCTCGGAGAGGAACATCTGCACCAGGTGGCCGCGCTTCGTGCCAATGGCGCGCGCCATGCCCAGCTCCGACTTCCGCTCGGCCGCCAGCATGGAGAAGATCATGATGATCAGCAGCACGCCCGCGGCGATGGAGAAGAGGCCGAAGACGAGGAAGAAGGTGGCCATGACGTTACCCGCCAGCTCCGCATCCTCCACCAGCTCCCGCTTGATGTCGTTGACCGTCAGGCCGATACCGCCGCCATCCCGCGTTAGGCCCTCTGCGGCGATGATGCTAGTAAAGCTGTCGATTACATCGTCCGTCAGTCCGACGCCATCCCGCACGCCTCCCCGGTTCGAGATGGCGATGATGCTAACCTCGCCCGGGCGCTCGAAGATCTGCTGGAGCGTGTCCAGCCGGGTCACCAGCCCCTCCGGCACCTCAAAGCTGCCTACGCCTGTCGTGAACCGATCTTCGACGATGTCGACGATGGTGAACTCGTGCGGCTGGAGCTGGACGAAGACCTGCACGCGGTCGCCGGGCTCCGCAGCGAGCGCATCGGCGGCGCTCTTGTTCAGGAACGCCTCATCGGCGGCTAGGGAGCCGATGTCTAGCGCCTCGCCGGTCGTCGCGGAGATGATGTCCGGGAAGCCTTCCAGCGAGTCCGCGTCCAGCCCAACGAAGGTAGCGGAGGGCTCGCTCAGGCGGCTCTCCGGATTGATAATGGGGACCTGCTCGAACAGCATTGGGAGATAGCCGTCGATGTTCGAGTCGGCTGCCGCCTCCACGGCGGCCCGCAGCTTCTCGTTCGCCTCCTGAGGAATCGTGGAGCTGATCTCGTTGGGAGCGCCGCCCTCCTCCCCGCTCAGCTGCACCACCTCGTCGACGTGTCCCAGGAGGGTGAAGACGGTGTTCGTCAGGCTGCGGTCTACGGTATCGCCGGTGGTGAATGCGGCGGAGATGATCAAGGTGCTGAGCATGAGGCCGACGACGATGAGCACGGTACGAGCGACCCGCCGCGGCATATTCCGCACGCCGAGGAGGAACATGACTCGGTTGCGCACCACGACGTAGAGCACCACCGACAGCGACACGGCCAGCGCGCCCAGCAGGACGTACATGATCAGGGTCATCGAGACGCCGAACAGGCTATCCATGGCTAGTCGAAGTCGCGCACCTTCTTCTCGTCGACGATGAGGCCGTCGGTCATGTAGATGATCCGGTGCATGCGGTTGGCGATGTTCGGGTCGTGCGTGACCAGGACGAACGTCTGGGCGAAGCGCGAGTTCATGTCCACCATCAGGTCTAGAATCTCGCCGGCGTTGGTGCTGTCCAGGTCGCCGGTCGGTTCGTCGGCCCAGACGATGGCCGGCTTATTCACCAGCGCCCGAGCGATGGTCACCCGCTGCCGCTGTCCTCCGGAGAGCTCCGCCGGCTTGTGGCTCGCCCAGTCGATGAGGTGCACCTGCTCCAGCGAGCTTTCGGCCTTGGCGCGCGCATCGCGGGCAGACACGCCGGACACGAGGAGCGGTAGCTCTACGTTCTCGACGGCGGAGAGGACGGGCAGCAGGTTGTAGAGCTGGAAGACGAAGCCCATCCGCCGGGCGCGAAACTCCGTCCTGCGGGCGTCGCCGAGCGTGTCCAGATCGACGCCGTCGATCAGGACCGAACCGCTGTCGATGTCGTCCAGGCCGCTGAGGCAGTTGAGGAGCGTCGTCTTGCCACAGCCCGAAGGCCCCATGATCGCCACCATCTCCCCCCGCCGTACGGGGAGCGTGACGCCGCGCAGGGCGCGCACCTGCACCTTGCCCGTGTCGTAGGTCTTCACGACTTCGGTGGCATCGATGATGAGATCGCCGTCAGGCGAGCGAGTGGCAGCGGTATCGGGCTGAACAGTGGTCAATGAATGCGCCTCTGTAGCAATGCGGTTTCATGCTATCCAACGCAGGTCGATGAGGCCAGCCCTCTCCAACCGCACCGCCGCCTCATGGTAGAATGGTCGCGTCGGAGGCCAGTATACGATGAACGAGGAGCAGAGCGGCCCACCGCCGGCCACCGAGCCGGTAGAAGAGCGCCCAGGCGCCGTGATCAGCGCCCGGAGCGCCCTGCGCCTGGTGATAGGTCTGCTCGCCATGTGGACCCTACTCTCCGGCCTGACCCTCACCTTCTTCCAAGATGCGAGCGCCGCCACGATCGGCGGCGGCCTGGAGGGCGGCGAAGGCGAGGCGGCGCAGCGGCTGTTGGGCGTGCATCTGCTGGTGCTCGCGCCCATCTACGTGCTGCTGGCCTGGGATCCGCGACGTTTTCGGCTGCTGCTCTGGGTGCCCTACGCCGCCCAGGGAGGCGTCGTCGCCGCCACCGCCTTCGATCTGCTGACCACCTCTCGCGACCTGCGGGACGGCGCGCTACCGCTCATCATCGCCACGATCTTCCTCGTCCTGCTGGTCTACGTCTGGCGAGCAGGCAAGCTGCCGGACGAAGAGGAGGAAGAGGCGGCCGTCCCACATCCGGCTGAGCCCGAGGAGCCGGAGTCTACCTAGCCCTCGATCTTCCCCATCCCCTCGCGCGCCCAGCGGCCCGCCGCCTCCGCTGCCGTCGAGAGCAGGTCGGCCGCGCGTGCCATCGCGTCGTCCGGCGACGCGAGATCGGACGTGAGCGAGAACACGGCGTCGAAAGGCCGCGCAGCTTCCGCCCCCTCGACGCTGCCGACGAGCGCCACGACCGGCTTGCCCGCCTCGCGGGCCATGCGCGCCACCCCCGCCGTCGTCTTGCCGAACGCGGTCTGGCGATCCAGACGGCCCTCGCCCGTGACGACCAGGTCAGCCTGCGCCACGCGTTCGCGCAGGCCCACCGCCTCGGCGACGACGTCGAAGCCCGGCAGCACCTTCGCGCCGCAGAAGGCGATCAGCCCCGCGACGAGGCCGCCCGCCGCGCCCGCGCCCGGCACGCCGGCGACGTCGATGCCCAGCTCTCGCTGGATGACCTCGGCATAGCGCGCCAACGCCTCGTCCAGCTCGCGCGCCAGCGCCTCGCTCGCGCCCTTCTGCGGCCCGTACACGAGCGAGGCGCCCTCGGGGCCGCAGAGCGGGTTCGTCACATCGGCGGCGACGATGACCTCAGTCTGGCCCAAGCGCGAGTCGAGCCCAGCCGTGTCGATGCGCTCGAGTCCGGCGAGAGCCGCGCCGCCGGGCGGCAGGTCGCGGCCTTCGGCATCGAGCAGCCGGACGCCCAGCGCTTGGGCTAAGCCCGCGCCGCCGTCGTTCGTGGCGCTGCCGCCGACCCCGACGATGATGCGCCGGTAATCGGCATCCAGCGCCGATCGCAGCAGCTCGCCCGTGCCGAAGGTAGAGGTACGCTCCGGGGCGCGCTCCTCCGGCTCGAGCAACGCGAGGCCGGAGGTGGCCGCCATCTCGATGGCGGCGGTGGGCGCATCGTGCCCACCGAGCGCGCCCCAGCGTGCGCGCAGCGGCCGGCCGAGCGGATCGTGAGCATCGGCCTCGAAGAAGCGGCCGCCGGTCGCCTCCACCAGCGCCTCGACAGTGCCCGGGCCGCCGTCGGCGAGCGGCAGCAGGTCGAGCTCGGTGTC
>JACZYW010000100.1 GCA_022570885.1 Chloroflexota bacterium
CGGAAATCCTCGTGATCGTCGGTCTCCAGCGCGTGCTGGAGGGCGCGTACCGTCGGTGGGTTAAAGCCGTGGTAATCGCCGTCCCTGCGGAACTTGTAGAAGCCGCCGTCCTCCAGCCGCAGGCCGTCCTCCTGCTGGAAGGCGTACTGGTGCCGTGCCAGCGTGTCCTCCCCGATCTCGCGGAAGCCGATGCCGCCCACACGCGATGGCGTGCCGGCGAACGCGGTCTCGATCACCTCCGGCCCCAGCCCTATCGCCTCGAAGATCTGAGCGCCCTGGTAGGAGGAGACGCAGGAGATGCCCATCTTGGACATGATCTTGAGCACGCCCGCGTCCACCGCTCGCTGATAGCGGGAGAGCGCCTGGTTGATATCCGGCAGGTCCTTGAAGGCGCCGGCGAAGAACATGTTGCCGATCGTCTCGAAGGCGAGGTAGGGGTTGACCGCGCTGGCGCCGTAGCCGATGAGCAGCGCGATCTGGTGGACGTCCCGCGCCTCCGCCGTCTCGGCGACGAGGCTCGCGCGCATGCGCTTGCCGTCGCGGATCAGGTGGTGGTGCACCGCGCCGATGGCGAGGAGCATGGGGATGGGCGCGTTCGTGGCGTCCACGTTGCGGTCGCTCAGGATGATGATGTTCTTCCCCCGGTCGATCGCCTCGGAGGCCGCCTGGCAGAGACGGCGCAGCGCCGGTTCCAGCCCCTCAGGGCCGTCCGCCACCGGGAAGAGGCACGGCAGCACCGCGGCCGAGAAGTGATCGGAGTCCATCATCCGCACGGCGTCTAGCTGTTCGTTCACCATCAGCGGGCTGCTCAGGTGGAGCAGGCGTGCATGCTCCGGCGTCTCCTCCAGCAGGTTGCGGCGCTGTCCCAGGTAGACGTCCAGCGACATCACCAGCTCCTCGCGGATGGGGTCGATGGCCGGGTTGGTCACCTGGGCGAACTTCTGCTTGAAGTAGTAGGAGAGCAGCCGCCGCCGCTTCTCGAACACGGCCAGGGCGGTGTCGTCGCCCATGGAGCCTGTCGGCTCCTTGCCGTCGCTGGCCATGGGCTTGACGACGTACTGGAGCTCCTCTCGCGTGTAGCCGAAGCTGGCCTGCTGCTGCTGGAGGTCATGCTCCGGCTGCATCGCTTCGATAGAGCAGGTCTTCAGGTAGTCGTCCAGGTGGACGAGGTGCTCCTTGACCCACTCGCCGTATGGCTGGCGCGACACCACCTCGTCCTTGATCGCGTCGTTCAGGAGCAGCTTGCCGCGAGCGGTATCGACGGCGATCATCTCGCCGGGGCCGAGCCGCCCCTTCTGGACGATCTGCTCCTCATCCAGCGGGAACATCCCGACCTCTGAGCCCATGATGACCAGCCCGTCGCTGGTGATCTGGTAGCGGGCCGGCCGCAGTCCGTTGCGGTCCAGGCAGGCCCCCACGACGACGCCGTCCGTAAAGGCGATGCCGGCCGGGCCGTCCCACGGCTCGCTGATGCAGGCGTGATACTCGTAGAAGTCGCGGCGAGGCTTGGGCATGTTGGGCATGTTCTCCCACGCCTCGGGGATGAGCATGGTCAGCGCGTGGAGCGGGTCGCGGCCGGAGAGCACGATCGCTTCCAGCGCGTTGTCCAGGTCCGACGAGTCGCTGCCGCCCTGCTGGATGACGGGCCGCAGCTTCTCGATCTCCTCGCCCCAAAGCGGGGAGTGCAGCTCCGATTCGCGCGCGCGCAGCCAGTTCTGGTTGCCCTGGCGAGTGTTGATCTCGCCGTTGTGGCCCAGCATGCGGAAGGGCTGCGCCAGCGTCCAGTTGGGGAAGGTGTTGGTGGCGTAGCGCTGGTGGAAGACGGCCAGCGACGTCTCGAACTTGGGGTTATCCAGGTCCTGGTAAAACTTCTTTAGCTGGTGGGCGACGAGCAGCCCCTTATAGAGGATGGTTCGGTGGGAGAGCGAGGGCACGTAGAAGTCAGCGATGTCCTCCTTATTTGCCCAACGCTCCGCCTCTCTGCGGACGAGGTAGAGCAGCCGCTCGAACTCGTCGTCGGCCAGGCCGTCGCGACGCCCTAGCAGGATCTGCTCGATGCGAGGCTGGCTGCGGGCGGCGGCGTCGCCGAGGACCGCGGCGTCGAGCGGCACCTCCCGCCAGCCGAGGACGGGCAGGCCGTAGTGGCCGGCGGCGCCCTCCAGCGCCTCGCGGCAGCGGCGGGCTGCTTCGTCGTCGCGGCCGGGCAGGAAGATCATGCCGACGGCCAGCTCCTCCGGCCGTGATGGGCGGTTGCCCAGCCGCTCCGCCTCGCCGGCGAAGAAGGCGTGGGGAAGCTGGAATAGCACGCCGGCGCCGTCGCCGGTCTTAGCGTCGGCGTCCAGCGCGCCGCGGTGCGTCAGGTTGGTGACGCACTCCAGCGCCATGTCCAGGATGCGGTGCGAGCGCTTGCCGGAAACGTCGGCGACGAAGCCGACGCCACAGGCGTCACGCTCCTGCTCAGGACGATAAAGTGGGCTGTATTGTTCCATTTTCCCTCTAATTTAATAAAATACCGTCGTAATAGGATTACAGGCGGTAGCGGCAAGTGTACCACATTTCACAAAATGTGGGTGACGGCCGGTGTAGGTAGCGGGAAAGGGCCGGATCCCCGGCGGCCGCAGGCGCTACCAGATGCCGAGCTGCATCTTCACGTCGTCGCTGGCGTGGATGCGCGGGTCCCAGGGTGGCGTCATCGTCATCTCTGTGCTGACCTCTTTCACGCCGGGCAGATCCAGCACCGCGCTCTGAATCTGGCCATCGATCACGGGGCCCAGGGGGCAGGCGGGAGACGTCAGCGTGTAGGTCACCTTCACCTTGGCGTCTGCGACGTCCACGTCGTAGACCAGGCCCAGCTCCATGATGCTCATCTGAAGCTCAGGGTCCATGACGTCCTTCAGCCGTTCGCGTACCAGCTCTTCGTTCACGATATCCATCGGATCATACCTCCTCGTTCTGTCACTCGTCGTGGCGGGTAACAATGGGCCTATCGGCCCCGGCCGCCTCGCGTTGCTTGAGGCCGTCCTCCAGCGTGTGCCAGGCGAGCGTGGCGCACTTGACGCGCGCCGGGAACTTGGCCACGCCCTGGAGCGCCTCCAGGTCGCCTAGCTCCTCTGGGGGCTCGGCCTCAGCGTCGGTCAGCATGTTGGTAACGAGGCCGATGAGACGGCGCGCCTCGTCCGTCGGCTTGCCCAGGACGATGTCGCCGAGCAGCGAGCCGGAGGCCTGGCTGATGGAGCAGCCGCGCCCCTGGACGCTGACGTCGCTGATGGCGCCGTTCTCGAAGTTGAGCTGGAGCTCCACCTCATCGCCGCAGAGCGGGTTGTAGCCTTCGGCCACCACCTGTGCGTTGGCCAGCGGCTGATGGTGCCGCGGGCTGCGGTAGTGGTCGAGGATGATCTCTCGGTAGAGCTCGTCGAACTCAGGTTCGGGTTGGGGCTGGGGCACGGAACAACCTCACTGCTGCCTGAATGCCTTCGATCAGGGCGTCCAACTCTTCCTCTTTATTGTACACATAGAAGCTGGCGCGGGCGGTCGCGACGACGTCGAGGCGGGCCATGAGGGGCTGGGCGCAGTGGTGGCCGGCCCGGATGGCGACGCCGTGGCGATCGAGCACGGTCCCCAAGTCGTGCGGGTGGATGTCCTCCAGGTTGAACGAGACGACGCCGCCACGCGCTTCGTCGCTCTTCGGCCCGTAGATGGTGATCCCCGGCACCTCGGAGAGGCGGCGCATTGCCTGCTGCGCCAGCGAGACCTCGTGGGCGCGCACCTGCTCCATGCCCAACTCTTGCAGGTAGTCGAGCGCGGCGCCGAAGGCGCAGACGTCGCCGATGTTGGGGGTGCCTGCCTCGAACTTCCAGGGCACGTCGTTCCAGGTAGACTCCTCCAGCCCCACGCGCCTGATCATCTCGCCGCCGCCGAGGAAGGGGTCCATCGACTCCAGCAGCTCGTGGCGGGCGTAGAGGACGCCGACGCCCGTGGGCCCGAGCATCTTATGGGCGGAGAAGGCGAGGAAGTCGCAGTCCAGCTCCTGGACGTTCACCGGCAGGTGGGGGACGCTCTGCGCGCCATCGACGAGCAGCAGCGCGCCCTGCGCGTGGGCGAGGTCGGCGATCTGCCGCACGGGGTTGACGGTGCCCAGCACGTTGGACATGTGGGTGATCGCGACGAGCTTCGCCCGCTCGCCGATCAGCTGCTCCACGCTGTCGCCGGCGAGCCGCCCCTCGTCGTCGATGTCGATGTGGCGAAGCTTTGCGCCGGTGGCCTGGGCCAGCATCTGCCAGGGCACCAGGTTGCTGTGGTGCTCCATCGTCGAGAGGATGATCTCGTCTCCTTCACCCAGGTTCTTGCGGCCCCAGGCGTTGGCGACGAGGTTGATCGACTCGGTGGTGTTGCGGGTGAAGACGATGCACTCCGGCCCGGGCGCGCCGATGAAGTCTGCCACCTTCTGGCGCGTCTCCTCGTAGCGGGCCGTCGCCTCCTCTGCCAGGGCGTGGATGCCGCGGTGGATGTTGGCGTTGTAGTGCTCGTAGTAGTGGACGAGCGCGTCGATCACCTGGCGGGGCTTCTGCGTCGTGGCGGCGTTGTCGAAGTAGACGAGCGGCTGGCCGTGCACCTCCCGTTTGAGGATGGGGAAGTCCGCCCGGATGCGATCGATGTCGAAGGTAGTCATGTTCGTCCTATCCTAATCTCCCTCTTGGCACCCCGACTTCGTCGGAGCCGGCGGGGTGCTAGGTCTCCACCCGCGCTCTCTCATAGCATCACGCTGTCCAGCGCCTGCTGCATCTGGGCGAGGTGCTCCCGATCGTGATCCTCCGCCTGGACCTGGCGCAAGAATTCGCCCAGAGTCATCGGAAGGTCGTTCTGGCCTAGCTCCTCATCGGCCTCGGTGAGGCCGGACAGCAGCTCCTGGATCTCCTCACCGGCCTCTTCCAGCTCCGCGATCAGCTCCTCAACGGAGCGACCACGACGCTCCTCCACGCCGCGAGCGTTTGCCGCGTTCGTGTCGACGTTGAGGATTGACGCGTCCAACCGCTCACGCGCGACGACGGAGCGGAGGATCTTCTGGAGCAGCTGGTCGTTGCCCTTACCCATGTGGGCCAGGATGTCTTGATACGACCAGCCCGGCAGGAGGCTGGGCATGCGCCAGTGCTCTGGAAACATCTGCCGGGCCGCCCGGATCACCTGTGCCCGGCTCTCGCGCAGCGTCGTTGCGATGGGCTTCACCCACGGCGCGAAGGTTCTGTCCGATGTCATTCCACGCTCACCTCGATTGCGTCGCCGTTCACCTGCACCGGGTACGATTTCACCGGCATCACGGCGGGTAGCGTGAGGGGGCGTCCGGTCTTCACGTCGAAGCGGGCGCCGTGCCGCGGGCACTCGATCTGGTCGCCCTCAAGCTCCCCCTGGTCGAGCGAGCCGCCGTCGTGGGTGCAGACGTCATCGATGGCGTAGAACGTGCCGTCGACGTTGCAGACGGCGATCTGCCGGCCGTCGACTTCGTAGACGTTGACCTTCCCAGGCGGGATGTCGGCGGTGGTCGCTATTTTGACGAATTCAGCCATGGTGTTCCTCGTGCTCCCCCTGTTCCTCCGTTACCAGCCGAGCTTCGCTTCCAGGACGCCGAACACGCGCTTCTGCAGCCGTTCGGATGGGACGCGCTCCAGCACCTCGGAGAAGAAGCCGCGCACCAGCATGCGCTCTGCCTCCTCCGCCGGGATGCCGCGCGACTGGAGGTAGAAGATCTGCTCCTGATCCACGGGGCCGACGGTGGCGCCGTGGCTGCAACGCAGCACATCGTGGGCGGAGATCTCGAGGATGGGCGTGGGCGCGGCGCTGGCCTTGTCGCTGAGCAGCAGGTTGCGGCTGGTTTGGTTGGCCGCGGCCTGGCTCGCCGTCTTGTGCACGTTGACGATGCCGTTCCAGGTGAGCGACGCCTGGTCGGTCAGTGTCGACTTGAAGAGCAGGTCGCTCTCGGTGCGCGGCGCGATGTGATCCTGGAGCGTATCGTAGTTGAATGTCTGGTCGCTGTCGCCGAAGAAGAGGCCGAGCAGCTCCGTGCGCGAGCCCGATTCGTTCATGAGGACATCGAGCCGCGACTTCGTGATCGTGCCGCCCAGTCCGAGCAGGATCGCCTGGAGCGAGGCGTCCTTGCTGAGCAGCGCCCGCATGGTGGAGAAGTTTTGCACGTTACGGCCCCAGCGCTGCACGTCGACGAAGCGCACCTGCGCCCCCTCGCGGGCGATGATCTCGACCGTGCCGGCGACGACGTTTAGGCCGTCCAGCGTGGGCGAGACGCTCTCTTGGATGACGGTTACTTTGCTGTTGCGCTCGGCGATGATGAGCAGGTGGGGGAAGAGCCCTAGCCCGGGCGTGGTCAGGCCGATGCCGTACTCGATGGGCAGCTCCACCTCAACGTTCGCGGGGACGTAGCAGAGGCAGCCTCCGCTCCAGAGAGCGCTGTGCAGGCTCTGGTACTTCCACTCGCCCGGCGATACGGCGGAACCGAGGTGCTCGCGCACCAGCTCTGGCTGCTCGCGAGCCGCCCGCTGTAGATCGACGACGATTACCCCTTGCTGCGCCAGCGATTCGTCCAGCGCTGCGTAGACCACATCGGAGTTGTGCTGGACCAGCCGGCCCGCCAGCTTTTCGCGCTCGTCCCAGAGCGAGCGCAGCTCGCGCGGGAGGCCGGCGGCGTTCTCGATTGGGCCCGGCGCGGCCGCGTAGGGGAGAAGGCCGTCCAGGGTGAGCCGGCCCACGTCGACGCGCCGCCACTCCTCGGAGAGCGGGTCGGGCATGGGCGCCTCCTCGAAGAGACGCCAGGCCTCGCGCCGGCGCGTCAGGAGCCAGTCCGGCTCGTCGCCACGGGCCGAAAGCTCCTCGACCGCCTCGCGGCTGAGCTTCATTGTCAGTTCCGTCGTCTGTGTCATCTCACAACGATCCTGCGCCCCGACTTCGCCGGGCCGGACAGGCGAAGGCCTGTCCCTACATGTTGCTGTTCAGGGGTCATGGTTCCTATTCGGCTGCTCCGTAGGGACAGAGCTTTAGCTCTGTCCTGGGCCGAGCTGAAGCTCGGCCCCTACGAGGTATTGATTAGCCAACTGAGCCTTCCATCTGCAGCTCAATGAGGCGGTTCAGCTCCACCGCGTACTCCATCGGCAGCTCTTTGACGATGGGCTCGACGAAGCCGTTGACGATCATCTTCGCCGCCTCCGCCTCGTCGAGGCCGCGGCTCATCAGGTAGAAGAGCTGCTCTTCGCCCAGCTTGCTCACGGACGCCTCGTGGCCGATCGTCACATCCTGCTCGTCGATCTCCATGAGCGGGTAGGTGTCGGAGCGGGAGTCCTCATCTAAGAGCAGGGCGTCGCAGCGGACGGTGGCCTTCACGCCCTTCGCTCCGGGGTAGACCTTCAGGTGGCCGCGATAGCTGGTGCGGCCGTTGCCCTTGCTGATCGACTTGGAGTTGATCACGGAGGTGGTATACGGCGCAACGTGGATGCACTTGCCGCCGGCGTCCTGGTGCTGGCCGGGGCCGGCCATCGCCAGCGAGAGGATCTCGCCGTGGGCGCCCGGCTCCATCAGGTAGGTGCTGGGGTACTTCATGGTGAGCTTCGAGCCGAGGTTGCCGTCGATCCACTCGCCCACGGCCTCGCCGTAGACGGCCATTCGCTTGGTCACCAGGTTGAAGACGTTGTCCGACCAGTTCTGGATGGTGGTGTAGCGCATCCGCGCACCCTTCTTAACGATGATCTCCACCACCGCGCTGTGCAGCGAGTCGCTCGAGTAGGTCGGGGCGGTGCAGCCCTCTACGTAGTGGAGCTCTGAGCCCTCCTCGGCGATGATCAGCGTGCGCTCGAACTGGCCCATGCTCTCCGTGTTGATGCGGAAGTAGGCCTGCAGCGGCACGTCGAGCTTCACGCCCTTCGGCACGTAGATGAACGAGCCCCCGGACCAGACCGCCGTGTTGAGCGCGGAGTACTTGTTGTCGGCCGCCGGGATCAGCGTGGTGAAGTACTCATGCACCATCTCTTCGTGCTCGGCCAGCCCCTGGTCCATGCCGAGGAAGATGACGCCCTGCTCCGCCAGGTCTTCGCGGATGTTGTGGTAGACGACCTCAGAGTCGTACTGCGCGCCGGCCCCGGCGAGGAACTGCTTCTCCGCCTCCGGGATGCCGAGCTTGTCGAAGGTGTCCTTGATGTACTCCGGCACGTCGTCCCAGTTGCTGACGTCGCGATCGGTGGGGCGCACGTAGTAGCGGATGTTGTCGAAGTCCAGCGCCGCCAGCAATTCGGGGCTGCCGGCCCAGCTCGGGTTCTCCTTCTCGTAGAACGTTTGTAGCGCATCGAGGCGGAAGTCGAGCATCCACTTCGGCTCGTCTTTGGTCTTCGAGATGTAGCGGACGAGGTCCTCGCTCAGGCCCTTTTCGGCCATGAACAGGGGCTGCTCGTCGTCGTGGAACCCCCACTTGTATTCGCCGACGGTGTCGCGTGCGGCGGGATCGATCGTGGTCATGAGGCTACCTCTTCCATGGAGTTGATCTCCTTCAGCAGCGGCTCGTACCCCTCGGCTTCGATCTGCTTCGCCAGCTCCGCATCGCCAGAGCGGACGATGCGGCCGTCGACCAGCACGTGCACGAAGTCGGGGGTGATGTAGTTCAGGATGCGCTGGTAGTGGGTGATGATCAGCACGCCGATCTGCGGTGTGCGCAGTGCGTTGATACCCTCCGCCACCGTACGCAGGGCGTCCACGTCCAGTCCGGAGTCCGTCTCATCGAGGATCGCGAGGTCCGGCTTCAGCATCCCGAGCTGGAGGATCTCCGCGCGCTTCTTCTCGCCGCCGGAGAAGCCGTCGTTGACGGAGCGCTTGGTGAGCGCGGCGTCCATCCCGGTCTCCTTCACCTTGGCGCGGATCAGCCGGTCGAACTTGAGGACGTCGATCTCGTCCTCGTCCCGGCTCTTGCGGACCTCGTTGTAGCCGGCGCGCAGGAAGTGGTCGAGGCGCAGGCCGGGGATCTCGATGGGGTGCTGGAAGGAGAGGAAGAGCCCGGCGCGCGCCCGCTCCTCCGGGGCGAGGCCCAGGAGGTCGCGGCCGTCGAAGGTGACGCTCCCGCGCGTCACCGTGTATGCGGGATGACCAGCGAGCACGAGGGCGAGGGTGCTCTTGCCGGAGCCGTTGGGCCCCATGATGGCGTGGGTCTCGCCGGCGCCGACGCGCAGGTCGATCCCCTTGAGGATATCGGCCCCGTTGACGCTGGCGTGCAGGTCGTGGATC
>JACZYW010000221.1 GCA_022570885.1 Chloroflexota bacterium
CGCGACGATTGCGCCGCGCACCAGGAACGGGATGATAGTTAGTGAACGCATGTCTGCTCTCCCCTCAGCTTCGCTTGGGGGCCGGTTGACCTTGTCGAGCTGCGCGCCGAGGCCCCTGTGCTCCAGCTACCGGGCTGGAGACGCGCGTAGCTACTTATTGCGGGGAGTTGCTTCACACCAGTCGCAGCGAGACTAACAGGCTCTTGCGAGATTGTCAAGAACGTAGGGGCGACCAGACAGCCACGGCGCCCCGACGGCCCTCCGCCCTCACCCCCGTCCCCTCTCCCACTGGGAGAGGGGTGACCGCAGGTCGGGGTGAGGGGCCACCTAGCTCAGCTTGCGGCGGTCTTCCTCGCGCCAGGCGGCCTCGGTGAGCAGCATCAGGCCACCCGCCACCAGCGAGTGGCCGCCCAGCAGCACCGGCAAGGGCGCCTCGCGCGCCGCCTCGGTGAACTCCCGCAGGAACGGCTCCTGCACCTGCTCCGGGCAGCCCAGGTCCGACCAGAAGCGATCGGCCCGCGACGCTCGCACCTCCAGGTGGGCGAGCAGCGGCCGGGTATCGATACAGGCAGCGTCGGCGAGCTCCCCCAGCTCGGCGAAGAAGCGACGGCTGCCCACCTCGCGCAGGTGGAACGCCAGCAGCGACCGCGCCTCGCCGGAGACGTCGCGTCCGGCGGCGCGCATCCCGCGCTCCTCCGAGTAGACGCGCAGGCGGCAGGCCGTCTCCTGCTCCAGCAAGGACCATACTTGGCTTCCCACTCGCCCGGCCAGCAACAGCTCCGCCTCGGGATCCACCAGGCAGGCCTGCAGACGGCGGTACGGCTCTAGCTCCGCCTCGAACTGCTCCAGGAAGCTAGCGAGACGAGGGCCGGCCCCGCCCGCGAGCTTGAGGATCGCCAGCTCGGCCGGGGAGTCGATGTTGAACTGCGTCGCGCTGCTACGGGGCAGCGGCTGGCTCTCCAGCCCGGCCTGCTCGTGCAGCAGCCGGGCGAGCATGTTATCGCGGGCAGGCAGGTCGATACGCTGGAGCGCCTCGCCCGGCGCGAAGGCGACGAGGTCGGCCGAGAAGTAGTTGTTCGCGATGACGATGCCATCGGCCTCGGCCAGGTGGCGGGCCAGCGCCGCCACGTCCGAGCCGCGCAACAGGGGTATCCCGCCCGCACCGACGTACACCGGCCGGTGGATGTCGCGTTCCCGCACCAGCGCCGCCAGCCGCCGGCCGAAATGGAACGGGCCGTCGTCTCGGTCCAGCGCGACGCCCGCGGGCAGGCGATCAGCCAGGGCATCGCTGTCGCTCACCAGCACCGCGCCGGCGAAGGCGTCGGTCGCCAGCGCCTCCTCCAGCAGATCGAGGCCGGCCTCCGCAAGCGCGCGGCCCAGCAGCTCCTCGATCGGGCTGCCGCCCATGCCGCCGAGGAAGACGATAAGGACTGGTGCGTCTGTCACGGTAGACTCCGCAGGCCGAGGGCTCAGCCGAACGGCTCGACGGCTGGATTGAGCGTGACGGTGACGATCATGCGATCTCGCCAATGATCAAGCCATAGTCTCCGGCCTCGCGTTTGTAGAGCAGCGAGAACTCGCGCTCGTCCGAATCGAAGAAGAGGAAGAAGTCATGGCCTAGTATCTCAATCTGCTCCAACGCCTCCTCTATAGTCATCGGCTTCATGGGAAAGCGCTTGACTCTCGCGATTTTGCGAAGCAGGTCCGGCTCTTCGTCTTCTAGCTCGGGCGAGTCCTCCGCGTCGGCGAGGCGTCGCGTCACCTCTTTCGGCAGCCTGGTGCGACCGCGACCGTACAGCCGTTGCTTATGGCGGCGCGCCTGCTCGGTGAGGACATGCGCCGCCTGATCCACCGCTCCCTCCGGCCGGGCTGCCCGCTCCTCCGCTCTCAGGTGGACGCCGCCGCCGCTCACCGTGACCCGCACGAGGAAGCGCCGCTCCGGCTCCTTCGTCCGTTCGCGCGACACGTCCACCTCCACGATCGCATCTTCCAGGAGCGGCAGATAGTGGCTTAGCCGGCCGAGCTTGCGGCGGGCGTGCTCCTCCACCACCTCCGGCACGTCGAAGTGCTTGCCTCGAACGGTTACTTCCACGGCTTTTCTCCACAACGATCGTCGTGGTTCACTCACGACGGTATTCGTGATCTACCAGCGGCGGCAGTTGTAATTTGATTGTAGAGCAGGGCCGTCGTGGCGGCAAACCTGCGCCACTGCGGCCTCGATCTAACAAGTGCGCCCCGCCTGCGATAGGCGGGGCGCACTGCGTAGCAACGAAACGCTTGCTGCTTAGTATCCGAAGCCGTGGATCGTCGCCAGCACCAGCTTCGCGATCAGCTGACGGGATCCGGCTCCACACGCAGGGTTTGTCGCAACGCTGCGCTGGCTGCGCGTTCCAACGCCTCTGGGGTGATGGGCGCAGAAAGTGTCACCTGGAAGACGCCGTCTCCTTGCTCTATGCGGAGTGCGTGCGCCCGGACTATGCCAGGCACGCGGTCCAAAGCCCGCAGTGTATCGACCAGGCCATGGAAGCCATCGACAGCCCGTACACGCACCTGCACCGCCGCTCCCACGGGCAGCAGGCCATCCGCCTGATGCCTTCCCTGTCCTTCGAGTTGGGGGGCAGCCTCGACTGCACGCTCACGCCATGGCGCAGCTTGCGCGACTTGAGTTCGCA
>JACZYW010000101.1 GCA_022570885.1 Chloroflexota bacterium
TTGATGTCGTCGATCTGCTGAAGAAGGTTCAGCTTTTGTCCGAAGTCGGAAAAGACGCTGATACTCGTCTGGTGGCTGATTGGTATGGCGTGCCTAAGGTCTATGCCCGAGCGGAGCTAGTCCTCGAGAAGGCTCTTGATGACGGTCTTGTGGAGCTGTCTCAGAATGATAAATCAGGAGAGACTATATCGCTGACCGGCAGTGGGCAGCGTATGCTTGACCTCCTGGGCGATATTCGTCCGGAGGATGTCGTTGGCTAGGATTATTCGAAATCGGAACCGTTCCCCAGTTACACCTTCCACCTCACTAGCAGCAGGTTGACCAGCAGGAGAGACGACCTCGCTTCAATAGATAGCTCCCCTCCCGTGTCTGTGGGAACGGGAGGGGAGCTATCGAGCAAGGAGGCCTCTACTGATCGCACTGGAGGCGCTTACGGCTGTTCTTGCCGCCTGGCGAACCAGTAGATGACTGCAAGAAAGAGGATCGCGCCGGCGGCGCCGGCGAGCGCCTGCTCCTGGAGACGGCCATCGCCACGCGCTCGGTTCGGTGCGAGGCTGTTGCTGCCAACGTCAGGCAGTCGGATCACGCCTACCACCTCGCTCGTCGGCGTTGCTCCCGGCGTCGGACTCTCGGTCGGCGTCTCGGTCGGCGGCAGGGCCGTGGCCGTGGGCGTCGCGGTAGGTGTGGGCGGGCAGGCGATCTCCACCAGCGGCTCGAGGATCGTTACCAGTTCGTCGAAGTTATTGACCGAGAAGGCGTGCTCGCTGGCGAGCGCGGTGACGATGGCGTTCAGCTCATCGAGCTTCGGTCCGTCTCCGATGCCAACGGCGAAGATCTCCGTGCCGAGGCTGCGGGCGAGCTCTGCCTCCGCGATCGGATCGCCTGGCTGATTGTGCTCACCGTCGGTCAGGAGAAGCAAGATATGGGGGACGCCGGCGCGGCCGTTCAGCGCCAACTGCTCCTGTCCCAGGGCGATGCCCTCTTGGATATCGGTGACGCCGATGATCTGCGTCATGTCGAAGATCACGGTCTGGAGGGTATCCGCGTCGCCGGACAACGCCCACTCCACCCTGCCCTGTCCCTCGCCGGCGAACTGGACGATGCCGACGTGCGCGTCTGCCGGACTGACGGTGAAGCGCGAGACCAGATCGCTCACAAAGCCCTGCATCGTGTCGAACTCCGACCAACTGATGCTCTCCGAACCGTCCAGGACCACCATCAGGTCGATGGCGGAGGCGCATCCGGTTTGGGCGTGTGCTCGCGGTGGGGGGCTCGCCAGCGTCGTAGCGGCCAGAAGCAGCAGGGCGATGATCACTGCTGCCATGCTGGCACCGAGTAGTCGCATCATGCGGGTCATTTCAATCTCCGTTCTCTCGTGTCCGAGGGGCTGGGCTGCAAGATGGCCTGTGCCCTCCAGAGGACTTCCCTTCTCGGATGCCTGCGTGGGGTGGGCGGCGTCCGGGCGTGGCTTACATGAGTATTGTGCCAGCCCTTAGGGGAACCGACTATCAGGGATTACCCTGATTTTGAAGGAGGAACTCTCCTATGCAAGGACGGTAGTAGATCTGTGCTGGCACCTCAGAACCGCCAGGCGGCCGTGTAGGGGCGACCTTTCCCGCCGAAGGCGGGTCCGCCTCTGGCGTAAGGTCGCCACCTGCGTTGGCGTTGCAAGATCGGCTGTAGCGGGAGGCCTGAAGGCCTCCCCTACGTGGTTGCTTCCGCCCCACCAGCAGCAGGTTCACGCGAATCCGCGAAAGCCAGCCGAAGCGGTTGACCAGCCGCTCGTAGGCGACGCCGAGGGCGTACGGCAGCAGATGGAACGCCAGGTACTCCGGCTCCGTCTCGAATCGCTCCAGCCGCTCGACCTCCAGCCCCGCGCCCTCCGATAGCTCCCGCAGCCGGCCGGCCGTGTTGGCGCGATAGACCGTCGGGAAGATGTCGTGTGTATCGACGCCGCGCCAGTTGTTGAACAGGATGTGCAGCCGGTGCGGCAACAGCCGCGCGCCCAGCGTGACGTAGTGCCAGCGATTCGGTGTCAGCAGCAGCAGCCGGCCGCCAGGCCGCAGCACGCGCGCCAGCTCCGCGAAGACGGCCTCCGGGTGCGAGAGGTGCTCCGCCACGTGGCTGAGGATCACCAGGTCGAACGTGTCGTCGCGCAGCGGCAGCGAGCGCAGGTCGCCCTTCGCTGCGTCGTCGATGTTGAGGTTGTCGGCCGGCTCATCGGTGACATCGATGCCGACGATGCGCCGCACGCGGCCGGCCTGCCGATGCTGAAACACACGGCCGCTGCCGCAACCGGCGTCCAGCACGATGTCGGTTGGCTTGGCGTACTCGATGATCGTCGCGAGCAGGCGATCGTACATGCCCAGGAACTCGGGCGCGTAGAATCGCTCGCGCAGCGCCTTCACCTGCCAGCCGAACTTGAGCATGCCCATCTGGCCCATCGTACGAGTGCGGCAGGTGGGGGACAAGAGGCGACGCGTACGCTGCGCCGGGGCGGAACGGTGCGCGGGTTAGTAAGGCGGGGCGTTTAGCAGCCGCCGGCGACGGCGGGGACGATGCTCACCTCGGCGTCCGCTTCGATCAATGTTTCGAGGCCGGAGAGGAAGCGCACGTCTTCGCCGTTGACGTAGACGTTGACGAAGCGGCGCAACTCGCCCGTCTCGTCGCAGATGCGCTCCTTCAGCCCGGGGTGCTGCTCTTCCAACGAATCGATGAGCTGGGCGAGCGTGCCGCCGTCGTTAGCGGTGACGCTGTCCTGGTCGTTGGTCAGCTTTCGTAGCGGTGTGGGGATGCGGACGGTAACTGGCATGGAAAGTCCTTTCGAGTAGCGTTAATCCTCAGCCGTATCTTCACCGGCAGGGAGTTGGAGCATCTCAACCGCGGGAAGTGACGCGCCCATGATGCCTTGAAGGTCCCCATGCAGGCCTGACGCTCCAGTTATCGCGCGCGTGAGTTGCTTCTCCCTCTTTGCCCACAGGCGTTGAATAGCTAGCTTTTCACTTTGTAGGTCAGCCATAAGCGTGGTATATGACTCGACTATCGCACCAATGCGCTGCCTGAACTCTGTCCCTGATAGATAATCATACAGAATCTCCATCTTGTCACTCTTGTCGACGAGAGACGTTCGAACGTGCGCCACATTGATTATCTCATTTCGAAGTAACACGGCGAGCCCTGGCACGAACTCGAACGTTGTTACGAAGACTCCATCGAGCGGTCCGAAGTGGGTCATGGAATCGGGCAAGACGTCGGAGACAATGACTGCAACGTGCGCCTTCTCGCGACGCTGGTCCTCCTTCAGCTTATTCGTCCACCCTCCACCCCAGGCTTTCGTTCGCTTCGCCTCCCAGAGAATGGTGCCCGCGTCATCACCACGACGAGAGCGCACTCGCTGAATTACGTCTGCACCCCGCACCCCCTTTTTCACGGCTTGTATTTCATCGGTGGGAAATGTCTTGCGAAGAAGCTCTTCTAGTTCCAGCTCCAGAGCTTCGCCTTGCAGCTCCTGTGACTTGCCTTCGGCCTTTCTCGTCGCTTCTTTCAGCTGCTTCCGCACTCGGTCAAGCTGTGTGTCTTTCTCCTTTATCACGAGATCATGTTCTCCGCGAAGAGCACTCTCGATTTCAGTCTTTAATGTTCCACGTTCTTCGGTAAGGCGGCGCGCTATTTCTAGCTCTGCCTTTTCTGTCTTCTTAATTAGCTCCCTTTCGCGTTTGCGAAGCTCGAGTTCGTCGTCACGAGCCTGCTTAATTTCAGCAGTCTTTTCCTGGAGCTGAGCCTTTAGATCTTTCAGGTTCGTCTCAGCAGCTTCCTCAGCTTTCTTCTGAGCCGCCTCCTGAATCTCAACCTGCCTCTTTTTCAGCTCACTTTCGAGTTCCTGATCTTTCGCGAGCAACGCATCCTTGAACTCCTGTGCTCGCTCCTTGAAGGACTGTTCGAACTCTGCGCTAAGCTCATTTCTGATCTGTACAGTGAAAGCCTCGCTTAGCTGTATTTCGTTACCACATTTTGGACATACAATTGTGTTGTCCGCCATCATGGGCTCCTTTGAACCTTCTCTAGGTTCACCCCTCTACGATGTCGCCCTGCACGGGGTCGACACGGACGCCTTTGGCGGCGACCCACTCCAACCCGCGCTCGATCTCCTCTAGCTCCCCCTGTAGCTCCAGCACAACCCAGCCGCGGTCCTCGGTGACGTCCGCGCGACGGACGTTGGTGGTGATGCTGAACTGCTTGCCCAGCTCGTAGATGACCGGCAGTGTGATGAGCTCTTGCGGGAAGGTGAACTTGACTCGTTGATACGCCATGCCGTCCTCCTGCTCTTACGAGGCGCTACCGGCTGCAGGCCGGGCTTCCACGACACTTCTCTCGCCGAACGCCTTCTCGAACGAGGCGATCGTCGGTTCTATCTGAAGCGGCGGTGTCAGCGTGTCCATCACCGCTTCCTGCGTCTTCAGTCCCGCGCCGGTGATGAAGGCCACGACCACCTCGTCCCGGTCGACGCGTCCGGCCGCGGCTAGCCGCTTGAGGCCGGAGCATACCACACCGCCCGCCGTCTCGGCAAAGATGCCTTCGGTGCGGGCGAGGAGCCGGATGCCCTCGACCACCTCTTCGTCGCTCACCGCGAGGCCGGAGCCGCCCGATTCGGCCATCACCTCCAGCGCGTAGAAGCCGTCCGCCGGGTTGCCGATGGCCAGCGACTTGGCGATGGTTCGCGGCTGCACGGGCCGGATGTTGCGCGTGCCCGAATCCCAGGCGCTGATAATGGGCGAGCAGCCCGCCGCCTGGACGCCGGACATCTTGGTGTGCACGCTATCGATGAGCCCCAGTTTGACGAGTTCTTGCAGCCCCTTCCAGATCTTCACGTATAGCGAGCCGGAAGCGAGAGGGACAATGCAGTGGTCGGGCGCCCGCCAGCCTAGCTGCTCGGCCACTTCATAGCCCAGCGTCTTGCTCCCCTCCGCATAGTAGGGGCGGACGTTAACGTTGACGAAGGCCCACGGGTATTGGCCCGTCAGCTCTGAGCAGAGGCGGTTCACGTCGTCGTAGCTGCCGTCGACGGCGATCAGCGTGGCGTCGTACACAGAGGAGCCGGTGATCTTGCCCTGCTCCAGGTCCGATGGGATGAAGACGATGGCCTCCATCCCGGCGCGGGCGGCGTGGGCGGCGACGCTGTTCGCCAGGTTGCCGGTGGAGGCGCAGGCGAGCGTCTTGAAGCCGAACTCTCGCGCCTTGGTGGCGGCCACGGCCACTACCCTGTCTTTGAACGACCAGGTGGGGTTCACGCAGTCGTTCTTCAGGTAGAGGTGGCGCAGGCCCAGCTCTTCGCCCAGGCGCTCGGCCTTGATCAGCGGGGTGAAGCCGGCCTGGATATCGACAGCGGCGTCCGCGTCGCATGGGAGCAGGTCGGCGTAGCGCCAGACCGAGGCCGGCCCGCGTTCGATCGACTCACGGGAGACGGCCTTGCGCATGGCGGCGTAGTCGTAGACCACCTCAAGCGGGCCGAAGCAGAACTCGCAGACGTAGATCGGATCGAGCGGGTACTCCCGATTGCATTCTCGACAGCGTAAGGCGTTGGCGAAAGACATGATGACGAAAACCTCCTAACCCCCGCAGGTTGGGGGATGCTGGTTAGGGGAGGCGCCCCGAACGGCCCAAGGTGGAGCCGCTACGGGGCTGAGGCATCGCCATCAGTTGGTAGTACATAGTTCAGCACAATACGTCCGTTATGGTATCGATTGGCAGCCTATCACGCGAGGGGCGCGCTGTCAATCGGCATTCGCCGCTTAGAACGCGATGGGCAGGCGCTTCAGGCCGCGCAGGATGAAGGAGCCGCCCCACTCGATCTCCTCGCTTTCGAGTCGCGGGTTCGGCATGCGCCGCAGCAGCGTCTCGAAGGCGATCTGGCCCTCCATGCGGGCCAGCGCCGACCCGATGCAGAAGTGGATGCCCTGGCCGAACGCGATATGCTGGTTCGGTTGGCGGGCGATGTCCAGCTCGTCGGGGTTGGGGAACTGCTCAGGGTCGTGGTTGGCCGCTCCCAGCAGCACGATGACTAGTTGGGCCTCTTCGATCGTCTTGCCGCGGATCTCTAGCTGCTCCGTCGCGACGCGCGCCGTCGACTGCACGGGGCCGTCGTAGCGTAGGAACTCCTCGATCGCCGACTCGGTGAACGACGGCTGGTCTCGCAGCTTCTCCAACTGCTCGGGATGGCGGAGCAGCGCGAGCATGCCGTTGCCGATCAGGTTGGTGGTCGTCTCGTTGCCGGCGGCGAGCAGCAGGATGCAGGTCGCCAGCAGCTCCTCTTCGCTCAGCACCTCGCCGCGCTCTTCGGCCGCGATAAGGCCGCTGAGCAGGTCCTCTTTTGGCTCGCGGCGGCGCTCCGCGATCACGGCGTTGAAGTAGTCGGCCATCTCTTGGATGCTGATGCGCGCCTGTTCGATCACCTCCGGCGCGGCGAGCGGGCCCAGCGTCGCTACGATGTCGTCCGACCAGCGCTTGAAGTCGTCGCGGTCCGCCGGCGGGACGCCGAGCATCTCGGCGATGACGATGACCGGCAGCGGGTAGGCGAGGTCGCCGATGATGTCCATGCGGCCGCTCTCCTGCACGTCGTCCAGCAGCGAGTCCACGATCTCCTGGATGTGCGGTCGCATCGCCTCGACGACGCGCGGGGTGAACGCCTTGCTCACCAGGCCGCGCAGGCGTGTGTGCTCGGGCGGGTCTGCGCCGAGCATCGTCGTGGCATTGGCCAGTGGGCCCTCCTCGATTCTCGCTGCGGCCTCTCGGGCGAACCGGTTGTTCGCCTTCCTGCGGTCAGCCGAGAAGCGCGAATCCTTGAGCAACGCTGATACGTCGTCGTAGCGAGTGAGCACCCAGGCCTCCATCAGCTCGCTCCAGTGGACGGGCTCCTCTTCGCGAAGCTGGTGGTAGAGCGGGTACGGATTGGCGCGCACTTCGGGCAGAAGGGGGTTGAACTGTACCGCGACCATCTTCACTACTCCTGACAGATACGGGGACGCTTGCTCGCTCAGTAAAGCTAGCCGTCCAGGGCGCTGTCAACCTCATAGCGCAGTGTTATGGTAGAATGGCGACGGTTCATCTGAACCGAGAGGAGTGACCGCATGTTAGTGGTACTTATTATCCTGCTGGTGATCCTGGGCGGCGTGGTGGTCGCCGGGCTCGCTATGCTGGCCATGTACAACGGGCTGATCCGCTCGCGCGTCCGCACGCGTGAGGCGTGGTCGGGCATTGATGTGCAGCTCAAGCGTCGGGCCAGCCTCATCCCGAACCTGGTGGAGACGGTGAAGGGCTACGCCTCGCACGAGCGCGAGGTGCTGGAGAACGTCACCCGCGCTCGCTCCATGCTGGAGCAGGCGGGCGGCGCCGCCCAGGCGGCCCAGGCCGATAACGTCCTCACCGGCGCGTTGCGCTCGCTCTTCGCCGTGTCGGAGAACTACCCGCAGCTACGCGCGAACGAGAACTTCCTCGCTTTGCAGAAGGAGCTTTCGGACATCGAGGAGAAGATCGCCTTCGCCCGCCAGTTCTACAACCGGAACGTGATGGACTTCAACACCCGCATCCAGGTGTTCCCCAGCGCCATCATCGCCAACATGTTCAACTTCGAGCGGTTCGAGTTCTTCGAGGCCGAAGAGGCCGCCCGCGAGGACGTGCAGGTCAGCTTCACGTCCTCCACGTAGCCTTCGCTGTCGACTCCCATGGCGGAGCAGCAGCGCATCCTCGTCTACGACCGGATCAGCCAGAACCGGCGCAATACGCTCTTCATGCTGCTGGGCTTCGTGCTGCTCCTGGCCGGCCTCTCCATCGCGATCGGGGTAGTGCTGGGGTTGCCGTTGCCCTTCGCGCCGCTGCTCATCGTGCCGTTCCTGGCGATCGCTTTTATCAGCTACTACAGCTCCGCGAGCGTCGCCCTGCGCATCTCCGGCGCGACGGAGGTGAGCCTGGCCGACGAGCCGGAGCTGATGCGCCGGGTCGAGAACCTGTGCATCGGCGCGGGGCTACCGATGCCCAAGGTCTACGTGATCGAGGACGGCTCGCCCAACGCCTTCGCCACCGGCCGCGATCCGGACCACGCCGCCATCGCCGTCACGCGCGGCCTGCTGCAGAAGCTGGAGCCGCTGGAGCTGGAGGGGGTGCTCGCGCACGAGCTGTCGCACATCGGCAACTACGACATCCGCGTGATGACCGTCGTCGTCGTCCTCGTCGGCATCGCGGCGCTGATGGCCGATTTCCTGCTCCGGCTCACCTTCTTCGGCGCGGGCCGCCGGTCGAGCAATCGAGGGAAGGGCGGCGGCGGCGCCGTGCTGATCATCTACGCTCTGGCGTTGCTGGGGGCGATCCTCACGCCGCTCGTCGCGCAGGCGATCCGCTTCGCCGTCTCGCGGCAGCGCGAGTACCTGGCCGATGCCTCGGCTGCGCTGCTCACGCGCTCGCCGGATGCGCTGGCGCGCGCGTTGGAGAAGATCGCGGCCGACCCGGACCCGCTGGAGGTGGCGAACAAGGCGACGGCGCACCTCTACATCAACAACCCCCTGCGCGAGCACAAGAGCTTACTGAACAACCTCTTCTCCACGCACCCGCCCATCGAGGAGCGCGTCCGGCTCCTCCGCGCGATGTGAGGGCGGCGGCTGAGCCCTTCGCCCCCTGTCATTCTGAGCGAAGCGAAGAATCTAGCGGGCTCAGGATAAACTCCGCGAAGAATCTCGCTCCACCAGAAGCGGCGTTCGATGAATCTGGGCCAGACCCTTCGCTATCGCTCAGGGTGACGAAGGAAGACGGCTATCGAGGAGCGCGTGCGGCTGACAACGGAGACGTAGGGGCGACCATCTGGTCGCCCTGGGCGAGCGGCCGCTCGCCCCTACTCCACGCCCACGCCCTCGCCGGCCTCGACGCGGCCGATGCGAACGCCTAGGTCGCCGTCGGCCGCCAGCGCGCGGGCGAGGGCGTCGGCCCGCTCCGGCGGCACGGCGAGCAGCAGCCCACCCGAGGTCTGCGGGTCGAAAAGCAGGTGCTCAAGCTCCGGC
>JACZYW010000102.1 GCA_022570885.1 Chloroflexota bacterium
AAGGCGGAGCGCGTTATGATGAAGCTGAGCCGCAGTCTGGTAGTCAAGTAAGAGAAAGGTATACGTCATGGGCATGACGATCGCCGAAAAGATCCTCGCCGCTCACAGCGGCAGGAAGGAGGTCTCGCCCGGCGACCTGATCAACGTGAAGGTCGATCTGGTGATGGCCAACGACGTCACCGCGCCCATCGCCATCGAGCAGTTCCGCAAGCTGGGCGTGAAGGAGGTGTTCGACAAGGAGCGCGTCGTCTTCGTGCCGTCACACTTCGTGCCGGCGCGCGACATCGCTACTGCCGAGCAGTTCAAGGTGATGCGCGACTTCGCCAAGGAGTCGGGCATCGTCTACTACGAGCTGGGGCAAGGCGGCATCGAGCATATCCTGCTGCCCTGGAAGGGCCACGTCGTCCCCGGCGACGTCTACTGCGGCGCCGATAGCCACACGCCCACCTGCGGCGCCCTGGGCGCGTTCGCCTGCGGCATGGGCAGCACCGATATCGCCGTCGCGATGGCGACGGGCGAGGTGTGGATGAAGGTGCCCGCGACGATGCGCCTGATCTACCACGGCAAGATGGGCAAGTGGACGCGCAGCAAGGACCTGATCTTGAACACCATCGGCAGGATCGGCACGGACGGCGCTACCTACATGGCGATGCAGTTCGAGGGCGAGGCGCTCAAGTCGATGTCGATGGACGCCCGCTTCACGATGACCAACATGGTCGCCGAGGCAGGCGGCAAGACCGGCATCATACCGGTCGACGAGGTCACGCTCGACTACGTCCGCCCGCGCGCGAAGCACGAGTGGACGGTCTACGAACCCGACCCGGACGCCTCCTACATCACCACCTACGAGTTCGACGCCTCGGCGATCGAGCCGACGGTAGCGTTGCCCTTCAGCCCCGGCAACACGAAGACGATCTCGGAGATCGCCCAGGAAGACATCAAGATCGACCAGGTGTTCATCGGCTCCTGCACCAACGCTCGCATGGAGGACCTGCGCGAAGCGGCGGAGATCATGCGCGGCAAGAAGATAGCGAAGTGGGTGCGCTGCATCGTCATCCCGGCGACGCAGGACATCTTCAAGGAGGCGCTCAAGGAGGGGCTGATCGAGGTCTTCACGGAGTCCGGCTGCCAGGTGAGCGCCGCCACCTGCGGGCCGTGCCTGGGCGGCCACTACGGCGTGCTGGCCGAGGGCGAACGCTGCGTCTCCACCTCGAACCGGAACTTCCCCGGCCGCATGGGCCACTCCAAGGCCGAGGTGTTCCTCGTCAACCCACCGCTCGCCGCCGCCGCCGCCATCGCCGGCCGCATCGTCCACCCAGAGGAGGTGGCGGGAAAGGTGAGCGCTTCATGACCATGCGCGGCAAGGCCCACACGTTCGGCGACCACATCGACACCGACCAGATCATCCCCGCCCAAATGCTCGTCACGATCGACCCGGTGGAGCTGGGCAAGCACTGCATGGCGAACAACGACCCCGAGTTCGCCGGCAAGGTACAGCCCGGCGACATCATCGTCGCAGGCGTGAACTTCGGCTGCGGCTCATCGCGGGAGCACGCGCAGATCAGCATCATCGGCTGCGGCGTGAGCTGCGTCATCGCCAAGGGCTTCGCCCGCATCTTCTTCCGCAACTCGATCAACCTCGGGCTGCCCGTGCTCGAATGCCCGGAGGCCGTCGACGCCATCGAGGCGGGCGACGAGCTGGATGTCGACCTCTCGACCGGGACGATCCGCAACCTCACCCGCGACCTGACCTTCCAGGCGAAGCCCTACGAGCCGTTCATGATGGAGATCATCGAGGCGGGCGGGCTCATCGAGTACACGAAGCGCCGGCTCGCGGTAGCGAAGGGATAACGGCATGTCCGAGGAGCCACACGACACACGGCCCAGCATTCGCAACGCCCGCATCAACTGGCGGGAATCGGCCCTGCCCTTCTTCACAAAGCTGCGGATGACCCTGGCCAACAACTGGACGAAGGTTCGCACCCGGCAGAACTGCTGCGGCAACTTTGGCCAGCCCGGCTGCTGAGTGTGCGAGACCCCGGAGCCCGGTTCGGGCTCCAGCGAGGCCGGCGAACAACCGGCGGCAGACTGACTGATTAGTAGAGTATCTCAGTCAGGCTGAAGCCTGACCGGACAGACCTGAAGGTCTGTCCCTACGACGCCGAGTGTGACTGGTTCAGGGTTGGTGGTTGCATCCACTCCCGCGGGTTGAAACCCGCGGCTTCGTACTCGCAATCCGCTGAGCTGCGGGATTCATCCCGCAGGGCTTGAACATAAACCCACCGGCTATGAACCCCTCACCGCCGAGTTCCCCTATCCCTCGCATCTCACCGATGTGGTATCGTGAATACGATATGGATCGCCACGCACACCTAGCGGCGAACCGAGTAGAGGTAGCTCTAAGCCCCCGACTTTCGCGTCGGGGGCGGGCGATTGGCGTCGCCTCTGCGCCCATCGTCTGATCGAACGGCCGCGCACCGCGGTCGAACAACCACATCGGAGGCACCTCTTGACCACGCAGATCCAACTGTACGATACCACCCTTAGGGACGGCGCCCAGATGGAGGGCATCTCCCTCTCGGTGGAGGACAAGCTCAAGATCGTCCACAAGCTGGACGAGCTAGGCGTCCACTACATCGAGGGCGGCTGGCCCGGCTCCAACCCGAAGGACGTCGAGTTCTTCGAGCGCGCGCAGTCGCTCAAGCTCCAGCACGCGCAGATCGCCGCCTTCGGCAGCACCCGGCGCGTCGGCGGCCGCGCCGAGGACGACGCCAACCTGCGGGCGCTCCTGGACGCCGGCACGCCCGTCGTCACGATCGTCGGCAAAGCGAGCGATGTCCACGTGCGCGACGTGCTGGAGACGACCACCGAGGAGAACCTGGCGATGATCGCCGACTCGGTGCGCTTTCTGAAGGCCGCGGGCCGCACCGTCTTCTTCGACGCCGAGCACTACTTCGACGGCTACTTCTCGGACCAGGACTATGCGCTCCAGTGCCTGAAGGCGGCCGCCTCCGCCGGCGTCGATGGCGTCGTCCTCTGCGACACGAACGGCGGCACGATCACGTCGCGGCTGGTGAAGGCCGTGCGCGCCGCCCGAGAGGCGGTGCCTGTCGCCGTGGGCATCCACACCCACAACGACGCCAACCTGGCCGTCGCCAACAGCCTGGCCGCCCTGGAGGAGGGCGCGACGCAGGTGCAGGGCTGCGTCAACGGCTACGGCGATAAGTGCGGCAACGCCGATCTGGTGAGCGTCATCGCCAACCTCAAGCTGAAGATGGGCATCGACGTGGTCACCGACGAGCAGCTCGCCCGGCTCACCGAGATCTCGCACTACATCAACGAAGTCGTGAACTTCGTGCCCAACCCGTACCAGCCCTATGTCGGCACCAGCGCCTTCGCCCACAAGGCCGGCCTCCATGCGGACGGCATGGTGAAGCTGGAGTCGTCCTACCAGCACGTGTCGCCTGAGGTCGTCGGGAATCGGCAGCGCATGCTCATCTCGGAGCTGGCCGGCAGCCGCGGCCTGCTGGAGAAGATCCGCGAAGCGGGCATCGATGTGGAGATGGACCGAGACGGCGCGCGGCAGGTCTTGGAGCAGGTGAAGGAGCACGAAAGCCAAGGCTACCAGTACGAGAACGCCGAGGCCTCATTCGAGATGCTCGTGCGCCGGACGCTCACGGGCTACCAGTCGCCATTCGAGCTGATCGATTTCTGGGTCGTCCAACGGCGGGCTATCTGCCAGGATGACCACGGCCGCGAGATGCAGACGGAGGCGATGGTGAAGGTGCGCGTGGGCGAAGAGGTGATCCAGACCGCCGCCGACGGCAACGGCCCCGTGAACGCCCTCGACGCGGCGGTGCGCAAGGCGCTCGTGACCTTCTACCCCAAACTGGCCGTGATCAAGCTGGTCGACTACAAGGTGCGCATTATCGATACCGCCGCCGGCACCGGCGCCGCCGTGCGCGTCCTGATCGAATCGACGGACGGCGACGAGCTCTGGCGCACCGTCGGCGCATCGACGGACATCATCGAGGCGTCGTGGCTGGCGCTCAACGACGCGCTGGAGTACTGGCTGCTCAAGCACGGCACAGAGTGACCGCCGGATAGAAGCGAACGTGAGTGCGCGCGGCCAGATACGTGCGCGCTACGAATACCACGAGTGGGCGAACGGCCACGGGCTGGACACCGCCTCCAAGCTGAGCGAAGAAGAGCTGGCGCGAGAGGTAGTACGCAGCGGGCCGGGCTTCACCCCGACACTAGACAGGCTAAAGCCTGTCCTACGGGAGAGATTGGCGACAGGCTAAAGCCTGTCCCTCGGGGGTAGATTGGCGACAGGCTTCGGCGTGAGCTCAGGCCGAGGGCCCAGCCGAACGGCTAAAGCTTATCCTTCGAGTCATCACTCTCTGTCGTCGGCCGGCGTCGCCTCGCCATCGAGGGGCAGCGTCACGACGAACTCCGTGCCGCGCTCGCGGTCGCTGCTGGCGCGTATCTCGCCCCGATGCGCCTGTATCACCTCCATGGCGATCGCCAGGCCCAGGCCGGCCCCGCCGGACCCGCTGCTGCGGCTCCTATCGAGCTGGTAGAAGCGCTCGAAGAGACGCGGGAGGTCTTCCGGCGGAATGTACGACCCGGTGTTGTGCACAGCCGCGCTGACCAGACCGTCCTGAACCTGGGCGCGGACGGTGATCTCGCCGCCCTGCGGGGTGTGACGAACGGCGTTATCGATGAGGTTGGTAAAGGCCTGCTCCAGCCGCCGGCCATCGCCGGCCATCGGCGGCAGCGGCTCGATCTCCAGACGCACCGTCACCCCCGACTCCCGTAGCTGCCAGTCGAAGCGGCCGGCACAGACCCGCAACAGCTCCGCCAGGTCCACGGGCTCGTGCTGCATCACCGCCTGGCCGGACTCCAATCGAGAGAGCTCGATCAGGTCCTCCACCAGCCGGCGCATTCGCTGCGCCTCCTCGTTAATGATACGGCCGGCCTGCCGGTACTCCTCCGGCGAGGAGACAGTCCCCTCCTCCAGCGCCTGTGAGAAGCCTTGGATGGAGGTGAGCGGGGTCTTCAGCTCATGCGAGACGTTGGCCAGCAGATCGCGCATCATCCGATGCGAGCCGCTGACCTGCCGGGTCATATCGTTGAACGCCTGCGCCAGCCGCCCCACCTCATCTTCGCCGTGCAGATCGAGCTCCTGGTCGTAATGGCCCCGCGCCATCTCTTGCGCGGCCCGCGTGATGCGGCCCAGCGGCCGCGAGATGGAGCGGGAGATGACGACCGCCACCACGGCGGAAGCTGCCAGAGCGATGCCACCGGCGATGGCGAGCTGCGGCAGGATGTCCCACCAGGCCGAGGCGATCTCGCCCTCCGGCACCGCCACCAGCGGCCGCGCGCTTGGCCCAGGCACGATACGCTCCGCGCCCGCCGACGCCAGTAGATCTGCGAGGACGTCCGGCGGAAGCGAGGAGGTATCCGTGCTGTAGATAAACGTCATCAGCGCTAGCAGCCGGTTCGCGGGGAGGCGCAGCGTCTCCTGGGCCGGAGCGAAGAGCAGCAGATCCTCGCTGCCAGCGTCGTAGCTCACCATCCGAAACTCGGAGCTGCCACGTCTCGTGACCTGTACGCCAAGGCCCCGGAAGGCATCGATCGTGCGGCCGACCAGGCTCGATTCGGTGTCGAAGATCACCTGATCTTGCTCGTCCAGGAGCAGGACGCGCACGTCGAAGCTCTCGGCATAGTCGCGAAGGACGGCCTGGATCTCGCCGCGGCCAAGGCTGCGCTGCTCCAGCAGCGCCACCGCCAGGGTGATCGGCTCCGCCAGGCGGCCTACCCGCTCCTCGGCCGCCTCCCGCTGCTGGGCGCGCAGCAGAAACAGCGTGCCAACCGCCGAGAGCGCCAGCGAGAGGAGAATGACGAACGTGAAGGCGAGCAGCAGCCGGGAGCTAAGACTCCGTAGCATCGCCGGTCACCATCAGTTTGTAACCCACGCCCCACACCGTCTCGATCTTGACGCCCTTCGCCTTGCCCAGCTTCTCTCGCAGCCAGGCGACGTGCACGTCGATGGTGCGCGTATCGCCGAAGTAGTCGGCGCCCCAGACCAGTTGGAGCAGACGCTCCCGGTCCAACACAACACCTTGGTGGCGCAGGAACGCCGTCAGCAAATCGAACTCCTTGGCCCGCAGCGTTACCGCCTTGCCCTGGACGGTCACCTCGCGGCTGGCCGTATCGAGCCGCAGGTTGCCGGCCTCCAGCACGGCCTGGCTGGGCGCCTCTTGGCTTGCCCTGCGCAGCACCGCCTTCACCCGCGCGACCAGCTCGCGAGGGTTGAACGGCTTCGTCATGTAGTCGTCAGCGCCCAGCTCCAGGCCGACGATGCGATCGATGTCGTCGTCGCGAGCGGTGAGCATGATGATGGGCACGTTGCTGGTCTTGCGTAGCTCTTTGCAGACGGCGATGCCGTCCAGCTCCGGCATCATGATGTCCAGCACGATCAGATCCGGCCGCAGGCTTCGCGCCTTCTCCAGCGCCTGAGCGCCATCGTAGGCAGCCTCCACCCGGAACCCTTCCTTGTTCAGGTAGAGCCGGGCTAGCTGGACGATGTTCTTCTCGTCATCGACGACGAGGATGGTGGCGGCCATGAGCCGTTCGCCTCCCCGGCCTCTGCAAAAGACCGTACCTTACTATAACGCGGGGGCCATGGCAGCAATACCGTTTGGCGAGGACGAACCGCCCGCACTCACGTCCTCCGCCTTACCACGCCGCGCGTCTATCGACGCACTCGAGCGGTTCGCCCTCGCCTGCTATCGTCCTACAGCGACACTAACTTGACGATAACGAACTGTTAAAAACCTGCTAACTCTTGCATTTCAGTCCCTGCGGCCCATTTTTAGCCGCGTTCGTGCTATACTCGCGCCGTGCCTCGCCATCGCATAGGCGTTTGGTAGTCAAGGACGACACCGACCCGCCACCGGATGGACGGGCGTCGGGGCGCTATTCAACTGGGGAGGTGGTTTTGGTGGAGCCGAACGGCCTACCGAGGTGCCAGAAGTGCAAGTCAGGCGATCTGGTACCGCTTTCCGACTTCGGGAGCCAAGGAGCGGCGATTCACTACAAGGCGTGGGCCTGCACGAACCCGGATTGTCGCTTCAATATCAAGATCCGCAACGGCGACCTCTACATCGACGAGCCGATCAGCGACGGCACGTCGCACATCCCGCGCGCCCGCTAGCACGACGGCGACTTCGTCCAGCGCTGGGCTAAGCCCGTATCTCGACACGCCCCAGGCCGTTTGCTACGATGAGACGGCTGCTCGTTCGGGGTGTAGCTCAGCCAGGCAGAGTGCACGGTTCGGGACCGTGAGGCCGGCAGTTCGAATCTGCCCACCCCGACCAATATAGAATCCCCTCGACCAGAATCGGCGGCGATAACGAGTGCTGTGGACTAGCCAGCGCCGAAGCCCTGCTGTTATCTTCAGCTACATGAGCGCTGGAAGTTCAAGCGGAATACTCGAGCGCATCATCGATTGGGCGCAAGCAAACCCGAACGTCATCGCTCTCGTCATGACAGGCTCGCGTGCGCATGCTCACGGCAAATCTATCGATGAGTTCTCGGATTTCGACCTCGAGATCATCGCGGAGGATGCGGACCATTTAGCAGCGAGCGACGATTGGCTGCGATCCTTCGGGCAGATATGGGTCTCTCTATCGCTGAGCGAAGGCCAAGCCTACCCGACGAGACTCGTCTTCTACGAAGGCGGCATGAAAGTCGATTTCCGCCTCTGCACGAGAGAACGGATCACGGCCATGCTCGACGCGAATGCTCTGGACGATCTCTACGAGCGCGGGTACAGGGTGCTGCTGGACAAGGAGGGCGTTACGTCGGGCCTTCCGGAAGCGAGCGGCAGCTTCCCCGTCGCGAAGCTACCCACGCAACAGCAATTCTCGGCCGTGGTGAACGAGTTTTGGTTTGAGGCCGCTCATATCCCCAGGTACCTGCTGCGCGACGAGCTCTGGGTGGCGAAGACGCGCGATTGGACGATGAAACAGCTTCTGCTCCAGATGCTGGAGTGGCATGCCATCGCCCGCCAAGATCGACCGGTCGACGTATGGCATATCGGCACGCATATGAAGGATTGGGCTGATGAGCAGACATGGCAGGAGTTGCAGGCGATCTATTCGCACTTCGCCGCCCGGGACAGTTGGGAAGGGCTGATAGCGACGATCACGCTATTCCGTCGATTGGCCAATGAAGCAGCCACAGCAATCGGTATCGAGTACCCCAGTGGGCCTGATACGAGTATCAGTAGCTACATTTCCGGGCTCCAGCCCAGACGCTGACGTCTCGCCCGCCGCCAACTCACCTAGCGCCAGGGGCTCCAGCGGCCGCCGTTCGCCCAGAGCCAGCGGAGCCTTGCCGACCGCGTGGCCGGGTAGTAGGATAGGAACCCACGAGAGGGGGGACACGATGAACCGACTCTGTAGCCAATGCGGCACCGAATCTACTTCAGACGTCAGCCGCTTTTGCGCCAAGTGCGGTGCCGCCTTTACGGACTCCGTGGCTGCACCTCTCAGCGCCACACAGCGTCAGAAGAGTCCGTTTCAAGCTGGCTTCGAAGGGTGCTTCGGCGTGGGATGCGCCGTCGTCCTCGTGTTCGTGGGCCTGCCTATCATGTTCTTCATCCTGCTCGTTCTCGCAGGCAACTGCACGCCCGATCCCGCCGCGCTGAGCTTCGTCCTGCCCTAGTCCTCCGCCTTCTCCATCGCGGCGATCACCAGCCGCGCCCAATCTATCTCTAGCTGCGCTGGCTTCAAGCCGGCCGATGCCCTCTCCTAGCTCGGCGGGAACGGCGGCGGCGCGTCATCCATCCCATCGATCACGCCCTTGCCGAGCGCCTTCTCGCCCGCCGCCAACTCATCAGCGCCAGGGGCTCCAGCGGCCTCCGTTCGCCCAGAGCCAGCGCAGCCTTGCCGACCGCGTGGCCGGATAGTACCATGGACGCCCACGAGAGGGGGATGAGCAGATGAAGCGATTCTG
>JACZYW010000222.1 GCA_022570885.1 Chloroflexota bacterium
CGTCCAACGCGACGAGGCCGCGCACGTCGAGATCGAACTGTCGCAGGGCGTGCTCCAGCTTCTCGCCGCCGCGGCTGACGTAGCGAGGCGGCCGCACCAGCTCGATGCGGACGTCCTCCGCCACCGCGGCCGCGGGCCGCATCGCCGGCTGGCCCTCCACCAGCACGTCGCGAGCGAGGACGGCTGCGCGCGCCTTCTCAAGGCTCGGGACAAGGCTACGCTCGACCATCAGCGCGTCCAGACGCCGCTTCGCTGACATGCAGGCAGGATAGCAAAGCGGACGCGGTCAAGGGAGAGCAGCTCCCGTTCCGATGTATCGGGGCGGCTTCTCGTTTTGTCGGCTATGCTGACGGCTTCAGTCGGCGGTACCGCTCGATATTCGTTAGCATGGACGCTGAGCCCCTATGGTCGAAGAACCCCCAGCCGAACGCCCGCCATCGCGTCGCTTCGCCATCTTCTCGTCCCTCCGCTATCGCGATTATCGATACCTCTGGCTGGCGCAGACCAGCCGGGCGGCCGCGATGTGGATGGAGCAGATCGCCCGGCCGGTGCTCATCCTCCAGCTCACCGATTCGCCGCTGCTGGTGGGGCTGGTGGTGTCCGTCCGCTGGGTGCCCCAACTGCTCTTCGGGCTGCTCGCGGGCGTGGCGGCGGACCGATTCGACCGCAAGCGCATCCTCTTCGTCACGCAGGTAGGCACCATGTCGATGCACTTCCTGCTCGCGATACTGGTGCTGACCGATGTCGTGGAGCCGTGGCACGTCTTCGTCTTGGCGTTCCTAGGGGGCACGATGCTGGCGCTCTACCAGCCGGCTCGCCAGTCGATCATCCCGCAGCTAGTACCGGAGGCGGAGCTGCTCAACGCCCTCGCCCTCAATACAGCGGCGATTAACTTCACGCGCATCCTGGGCCCAGCGCTGGCCGTGGTGCTGCTCTTCCGCGACGTGGGGCTGGTCTATCTTTTTGCCGGCATCATCATGATTGTTGCGCTAGTCAGCATTTCCAAGATCCACACCAGCTTCCAGCCGCGACCGGACGACAGCGAAACCTCCTGGCGAGACGATATTCAAGAAGGCCTGAGCTTCGTCGCGCGGAACCCGCCGGTGCTCTCCGTGCTGGGGCTGGCGCTGATCCTGTTCACCTTCGGCCTGCCGTACCAAGCCGTCTTCGTGCCGCTCTTCGCGTTGCGGGTGCTAGACCTGGGCGACTCGGGGGTAGCGATGCTGGGCGTGGTGACAGGCGTGGGCGCGTTGATCGGCTCGCTGGTCTTGGCGTCGCAGACGCGGTTGTCCCGGCGCGGGCCGCTCCTGCTGGTGCTGCTGGCGTTCTTCAGTCTGGGACTGATGCTCTTCTCGAGATCGACCTCGCTGCCGCTCTCGATCGTGGTGCTCGCGGCGACGGCGAGCATGGCGCCGGCGTACATGGCGCTGACGAACATGCTCTTGCTGGAGCTGAGCCCGCCGGCGATGCGCGGCCGCGTGATGAGTTTGATGAGCCTGGATCGAGGGCTGATCCCTGTAGGCGCCGCGTTGGCCGGAGCGCTAGCCGCGTCGATAGGGCCGCAGGACGGCCTGCTGCTGATGGGCGGCGTCTGCCTGGCGTTGACGGCGCTGGCCGCCCTCGCCGTGCCGGCGCTGCGCCGGCTGTAGGCGCTACCTTCGCGTGGCGGCGAGCAGGATGCGGCGGAAGCCGAAGAACACCGGCCCCGACGGCCAGCGCTCGCGCAGCCGTTCGCGATAGCGCTCCATGAACGGCTCGTGGAGCGCCTCCGGCATCCGCTCGAAGTAGGGCACCAGCGCCGTGCCCGACATCCACGTCGCCAGCGCATCGGAGTCGTCGAGCACGTGGGGGTAGACCTTCTCGAAGACGGTGAGCTCCTCCCCGCCGTGGGCGTAGAGCAGCTCCGCATACGCATCGACGGTGAGGACGGGCCAGCGATGCAGCCAGCCGTCCAGCGCCTCGCGGAACGGCTCCTCGCCGGCGGTCTCGTCGATGAACACGTTGGTAGGGTGAGCGAAGTTCGAGGGGATCTGCACGACGAGCTGTCCACCCGGGCGCAGCAGGCCGAGCAGCCTGGGCACGAGCGCCGGATGATCCTCCGCCCATTGGATGGCGGCGTTCGAGAAGATGAGATCCCATTCGCCCGTCACGGCTTCGATCGTGCCCTGCTCGAAGCGCAGGCCGGGGCGTGCCTGCTCCTGCGCGCGCGATAGCATCTCAGGCGACGAATCGATGCCGACGACGTCGCTCTCCGGCAGGGCGTCGGCGAGGCGGCGGGTGAGCTCGCCCGTGCCGCAGCCGAGGTCGATCACGCGCAGCCCTTCGCGCACCTGCACGAGCTTGATCAGGTCTTCGAACGGCGCGTAGCGCTCGCGGCTGAACTGTTCGTAGCGATCAGGATCCCAGGGCATACGGGCAGTTTCGCCGACTGCGGCGTCGCGGACAAGGCGAGCGCCATGACCCTACGGGGTGTTCGAGCCGCCCAACACGACCACGCCCTCGGCGCCATCGACGGTGATCGTCTGGCCGGTGCGGATCAGCCGCGTGCCGTGCTTGACGTTGACGACGGCGGGCAGGCCGCGTGAACCGAAGGTGTCACTTCGCTCGCGACAG
>JACZYW010000223.1 GCA_022570885.1 Chloroflexota bacterium
AGGTTTTCGTAAGGAGCTGCATTGGCGCGGCTGATAGGTCGAGTTGATCTCCCGAGGCCGGCCTGGTTGGGTATCGTCGTACTCGCGGCGGTCATTGCCGTAGCCTGCGCCGGAGGATCGGGAGGTTCGTCTCTCACGGGAACCTCTGCCGGAGAGGACGGCGACGCGGGCGACCCAACGCTGAGCGGCTCGACTCCAGCTCCGGAGTTCCCTGCCGGTCATACGTGGTTCAACGTGAGCCAGCCGCTGTCGCTGGCCGATCTGCGAGGCAAGGTGGTGCTGCTCGATTTCTGGACATCCGGCTGCATCAACTGCCAGCAGATCGTCCCTGACCTCAACCGGCTGGAGGAAGAGTTTGGCGATGAGCTGGTCATCATCGGCGTGCATTCCGGAAAGTACGACCGCGAGCAGGAAGACCAGAGCGTCCGGCAGTCCCTCATCCGCTACGGTTTGCGCCACCCCGTCGTCAACGATCCGGACTTCGTGATCTGGTCGATCTACGGCGTCAACGCCTGGCCGACGCTGGTGCTCATCGATCCGGAGGGTAACGTGGTCGGCGGTCGCGCAGGGGAGGGGGTCTACCCGATCTTCGGGCCGGCCATCGCTGCCGTGATCGAGGAGTTCTCAGACCAGATCGACCGTTCGCCGATAGCGATCGACTTGGAGGCGCAGGGCGTGAGCACATCTATCCTCTCGTTCCCTTCGGCCGTGCTGGCGGACGAGGCGGGAGACCGCTTGTTTATCGCGGATGCGGGGCACAACCGCATTCTCATCGCGGGGCTGGACGGCGAGCTTCGCGATGTGATCGGCGGCTCCGGCCAGGAGGGGCTGGAGGACGGCTTCTTCGAGGAGGTGCTGCTGCTGCAGCCGCAGGGGCTGGCGCTGTCGCCGGACGGCAATACCCTGTACATCGCTGACACGCGGAACCACACCATCCGTGCGGCCGACCTGGTGACGCGGGAGGTCACGACGATCGCCGGCACCGGCGTGCGAGCGTTCGCCCCACCCAACGGCGCACCCGCGATCGAGACGGAGCTCGCTTCGCCGTGGGGTCTCGTCCTGCACAACGGGCTGCTGTACATCGCGATGGCCGGCATGCACCAGATCTGGACCATCGACCTCGCCGACAACTCGATCTCCGTGTTCGCCGGGAGCGGCGCCGAGGGGATCGACGACGGCCCACGCAACCGGGCGACGCTGGCCCAGCCGAGCGGGTTGGCGACGGATGGGACGCTCCTCTATTGGGTGGACCCGGAGTCGAGCGCCGTGCGGCGGGTGCCTCTCGATGGCAGCGGCGAGGTAGAGACGCTGGTGGGCACCGGCCTGTTCGACTTCGGTGACGCCGACGGCGAAGGCACGGCCGCGCTGCTAGAGCATCCGCAGGGCATCGCCTACGCGAACGGCACCGTGTACATCGCCGACACGTACAACCACAAGCTTCGCACGGTGGATCCGGCGAGTCGAGAAGTGCGCGTGGTCGCGGGCGGCGTAGCGGCGGGCTTCAAGGATGGCTCCGGCGTTGCGTCCCTGCTGAACGAGCCCAACGGCCTCAGCGCGGCCGGCGGAGTCTTGTACATCGCGGACGAGAGCAACAATGTTATTCGCGTGATGGATCTGGCGACGAACGCCGTTTCGACGCTCGAGCTGAGCAACATCGCGGTGGCGGCGCAGGGCATTGCAGGGCGAACGCTGAGGGTGTCGCTGCCTGGCCAGACGATCTCTCCCGATACGATGACCCTCCGCATCCGTATCGCGGCGCCGGAGAGCTTTCAGATGAACGGTCTGGCGCCCTCTGAGTTGACGCTGTCCAGTTCGAATGAGCCGGTACTAGAGCTGGGAGAAGAAAGCGTTGGCTGGGCGACGAGCGACCCGTTCGTGGAGATCATCGTTCCGGTGTCCGTGAACGGCGGCGATGCGGTCATTATCGCCCGGGGCCAGGTCTTCTACTGCCGGTACGGCGATGAGGGGATCTGCCTGATCGAGAACGTGGACATCGCGTTGCCGGTCACGGTGGCTGCGGGAACTTCCCAGGCGGAGGTCGTCCTGGAGTACGTACTGCCCCCTCCCACCGGCAGCTAGCCCGCGCCGCGCCGCTTCGGTTCCTTGCCGGGCCGCGTCACACCTGCTCGAAGTAGCGCCGGCGCTCCCAGGGAGCGAACACTGATATGAGCCATTGTCACACCCTTTCGTAGCGGAAAGCACCCTTGATGTGTTGGGCTAGGAACTCCCCCTTTGAGCTGGCTTGCATGAACGATTCGTAGATAGCCTGAGGAACATCGAAGTACTGGTAGACTTGCCCGTTATTGAATTCGATCTCCAGAGTGTGACTGGCAATGTCATATCCGATACTCGCTACATTTGATGAACTCACGGGTGTTCGCTGCATTTCCTTCTTCCTTCCGCCGTGCTGGTCTCCTCTACGATGCTGGCTGACCTCCGGCCATGCTTACTCCGAGATTCGCCGCGTACTCGATGATCTTCTCGCATAGCGCAATTAGGGTCGGAGAGGTAGCGTTATGGTCGTGTGCCTCAGTCAGCCAGTCCGCGATAAAAAGGGCGTTCTTTTCCAGGCACCCTTCTTGCCCGTACTTCACGCGGACAGGATTC
>JACZYW010000103.1 GCA_022570885.1 Chloroflexota bacterium
GTGCGTTTTCCCCTGGGCTGGCTGCTCTTACTGTACGGAAGTGGATCGATCCACAATAGAATCTGCGACGACAGCGGGTAGATGTAAGTGTGCTCGGGGAAGGCTCCGCCTGACCAAGAAGGGCGCACGGGTGTAAGCCAGGACGACACCGGATTGTCCGAGGTGTACAGAGGCAGGCTCGAATGGCCGAAACCGATGCGCCAAGGCATAGCGACCAACAAGTTCGCCCAGCCTTGAACTTCGCCCAGTAGAACCATGAATGGTTCAAGGGCTGGAACACGGAACCGCTGAGCTGCCATGAATCGTGAGAGATGAATTTCCTCTTCTTCGGACATCTGCAACAGGTTTCCGGGGTCGGCAACGAGGCGTGCAAGGATGGGTGCCACGATGCTCTCAATCCCTGTGAGCCAGCTCTCTGTGGAAAGGACAAGTCCGTCCATTTCGAGGTCATTGAAGTGAGCCTCTACGGCTATATTATTGGGAGACGCCCTGAATGTCTTGTTCTTCTGGAAGTCGTAAACATCTACCCTCCCCCCTTCTATGAAGTTGGCGAGGTAGAAGCGAGGCACGTAGTGCTGCCGTACGGCGCTTGTCGGTGCCAGATTGGGCTCGTTGAAGCGCCGCCGATCTCGTGATTCGAGAGAAGCTGCAGGCGGCAGTATAGGCGATCTATCCATCAGCACAAATGTACCGAAAGCGGCTGTGAATTGGCAAATGACTCCCTCAGCAACGTAAGCGAGGGGCGATGTTTTTGGCTAGCTCCCCTCCCAGGTCACGTCGCCGCAGAGGTCCGGCGGGTGCTCCCGCGAGGCGTAGCCGGCGTACTCCGCCTTCGATTGGCCGATGCTGCCGTCGTCGCCGTGGCCGGGGTGGACGACGGTCTCGTCCGGCAGCGAGAAGAGTCGCGAGGTGATGGAGCCGATCTCTTGCTGGAGCTCCTCCGGCCGGCCGGTGCGGCCCGGGCCGCCGGGGAAGAGCGTGTCGCCGCTGATCAGGCGGGCGCCCACCAGCAGGCAGATGCTGCCCGGCGTGTGTCCCGGCGTGTGGATCACCCGCACCCGCAGGCCGCCGACCTCGATCTCGTCGCCGTCGGCGAGCGTGGCGTCCACCTTCGCCGCGTAGGGCTCGCGGTCGGCCTCGTGGCAGGTGACGGGGGCGCCGGTGATCGCCTTCAGCGCGTCGATGCTGAGCCAGTGGTCGGCGTGGCGATGGGTGACGACGATGCGGCTCACCCGGCCGTCGCCCAGCCCCTCCAGCAGCCGCTCGCCGTCCGCCGGCGCGTCGACGATGATCGTGTCGCCGGAGTCGCGGTCCTGGATCAGATAGGCGTTGTTGCCGAAGTCGCCCAGCGGCCCCGCCTTGACCAGCCGCAGCGCGCCCTCTTCGTATACGTCCATGACGAACCCCTCCTTAAAGACTGCCCGGTAGTGGGCCAGTTTGCAACTCTTACATACCGTAGCCGAGCCTTTCCAGGCTCGGCGGCGGCGAGGCTAGAAAGCCTCGCCTACGGAGAAGTACGCGGCGCATTCAAACTGAGGCACTACCCGCCCGCCGGTACCTTAGTGACAAAAACGAGCTGTGCGAGTATCATGGCAGGCGCGGCGGAAGCATTCACCCGCCCGCAGGAATCGAACGGTAGCCGTTATGACAATGCGATACGATGCTGTCGTCATCGGAGGGGGCGTGGCCGGACTGGCCACCGCCGCCCTACTGGCGCGGGCCGGCCGCAAGGTTGTCGTGCTGGAGAAAGGGAACCAGCTAGGCGGTCTCGCCTACACCCACGTCGACCAGGGCTTCGTGCTCAACTACGGCGCCCACGCCATCTACCGGCCGCACACCGGCTTGCTAGCCGAAGTGCTCAAACGCTTGGGGCGGCCGCGCATCGAAGCGCCGTACCCAAATCCGCGCACGTCATACTTCGCCCTGGACGGCCGCTGGGGCGCCCTGGGGCCCAGGCCGCAGCACCTGCTCACCACCTCGCTCTTCCCCTTCGCCAGCCGGCTGCGCTTGCTGCCGCTCATGGCGCACCTACGCTACGGCAACCCGGCCAACGCCGGCAATTCGACCGTGAGCGAATGGCTCGATCAACACACGAACGACCCCAATCTCCGGCGCTTCTTCCTGGCGATAGCAACGCTAAACACCTACACCAGGCCCGCGGGCGCGCTCAGCGCCCAGTTCGTGCTGCGTCATCTCCAGCGCAGTCTCTTCGTCAAGGACTACGTCGGCTATATGAGCGGCGGCTGGTCGACGATGTACGACAGCTTCGCTGCGGCGCTGCGGGAGCGCGGCGGCGAGACGTCAACCGGCGTCTCGGTGGGACAACTCGTCGTTCAGGACGGCCGGGTCGTCGCCGCGCTCGCAGGCGACAGGCGCTACGAAGCCGATGTCTTCGTCGTTACTGTGCCGCCGCAGGATGCGCCGGCGCTGGCCGAGCCCGGCTCGCCCCTATGGCTGGAGCTGGATCGCTGGCGCGGCCTGCAAGACGTGCGAGCGCTCTGCATCGACCTGGGCTTCTCCCGCCGCCTGCGCACCGACCTCACGTTCGTCTACGACGCTGACTACGACCTGTACTACAGTCTCCACTCGGAGGTGACGCCGGACTTGGCGCCGGAAGGCGGCCAGCTCCTGCACGCCATGGCCTACCTCTCGCCGGAGGAATCGACGAACGAGTACCTGCACAAACGGCGCCAGCAGGAGTTGGAGGATGGCCTGGATCGCCACTTCCCCGGCTGGCGCGAGGCAACGATCGTCCGGCGAACGCTACCTCGCGCCCAAGTAGCGGCGGCGCGCAGCACGCCCGATCAGCTGGGCTCGGCCCGCGTCCCCGTCCGCTCCCAAACCGCCCGCAACCTCTTGTTCGCCGGTAACGCGCGCGACCTGCCGTACAACCTCACGGACATCAGCCTCGCCTCCGCCCTTGAGGTAGCCGAGCTCATCGAGCGAGAGCTTCCCACGCAACGACGACGGGTGCCGGTGGAGGCCGTGCACTGAGCGAACGCGCAGGCCGTACACGCATGCTCGCTGTTTCGGCAATGCTCCCCCAGAAGCCCTAGGAGTTAGACGGAGCGAAGATCGACGTCGCCGGTGTGGAGGTGGTTGTTGTCGTTGAGGCTGCGAAGCACTCGCTGGCCTTCTCCCGCAGCGATGACGCTCACGGACGTGTGCGTCGGCAGGCAGACGAAATCGTACGGCGACCCGACGACGTGCGCGACGTAGGTGTTGATCACGCCGCCGTGGCAGACCACCGCGATACGCTCGGCCCTCTGCGAGGCGATCGCCTGCTCCACCGCGCTGACCACCCGCTTGCGAAAATCGTGGCTGGGCTCCGTGTACGGGAAGACATCCCAGCTTCGCTCGTCGATCATGCGAAACTGCAACGCCCTGAGCAGCTCGCGACCGAAGAACTGCAGGGCGGTTTGATCCGGCGGCATATCCCTGAATATCTCTATCTCTCGCAGGTCCTCAATCACGTTCGGCTCCAGCTGATGATGCGCTGCTACCGCGGCAGCCGTCTCTCGCGCACGCTTGAGGCCGCTGGAGAACACCGCATCCAGATGTACCGTTGAGAGCGCCTCGCCCAACATGCGAGCTTGTTCGCGGCCTTGCTCGCTCAACGGCGGGTCGCGGAACCCGCCGACAGGGCCGTTCAGGTCGCGATCCTGCTGAGCATGGCGAATCAGCAGCACTTCCGTCACGCCATCCAGGCCGAACAGAAACGCCCGCTCCATCGCTGTCGGACTTCGATCTTGCTGCGCCACCTTCTCCCCCTTCAGCCTACGGCGAGTTCAGCTCGCCGAACGAGGCCTCCGCCGCGGTCAGCGTCTCCTCGATCTCAGCGTCTAGGTGGACGAGCGAGAGGAAGCACGCCTCGAACTGCGCCGGCGGCAGGTAGATACCCCGCTCCAGCATGGCGCGGAAGTAACGAGCGTAGCGATCGGTATCGGCCCGCTTCGCCGTAGCGTAGTCGGTCACTGGCGCATCGACGAAGAAGAGCGTGAACATGGAGCCGATGCGATTGAGCTGGACGTCCACCTCCGCGCGGCGAGCGAGCTCGATCAGGCCGTCCGTCAACTGCTCGCCGAGCTGGTCAAGGACGCGGAATGCGCCTTCGTTCGACAGTGTGCGCAACGTGATGATGCCGGCGGCCATCGACAATGGGTTGCCGGAGAGGGTGCCCGCCTGATAGACATCGCCCAGCGGCGCCATCCGCTCCATGAGCTCCCGCCGCCCGCCGTAAGCGCCCACCGGCAGCCCTCCGCCGATCACCTTGCCCAGGCAGGTCAGGTCGGGCTCCACACCGTAGAGCTCCTGCGCGCCGCCCCATGCCACGCGGAAGCCGGTCACCACTTCGTCGAAGACGAGGAGCGCGCCGGCCTCACGGGTGATCTCTCGCAGCGCCGCCAGAAACCCCTCCGCAGGTGGCACAACGCCCATGTTGGCGGCGATCGGTTCGACGATGACGCAGGCGATCTCGTCGGCGTAGCGCTCGAAGAGCGCCCGCACGCCGTCGATGTCGTTGTACGGCGTCACGAGCGTCTGCTCGGCGTAGGCCTTAGGCACGCCCGGGCTATCGGGCAGGCCCAGCGTAGCGACGCCGGAGCCGGCGCGGGCGAGCAGCCCATCGGCGTGGCCGTGGTAGCCGCCCTCGAACTTCACGATCCGGTCGCGGCCGGTGTGAGCGCGGGCCAAACGCAGAGCCGACATCGTCGCCTCTGTCCCGGAGTTCACGAAGCGCACCAACTCGATCGACGGCACGGCCTCCACGACCAGCCGCGCCAGCTCCGCCTCCAGCTCCGTGGGCGTGCCGAAGCTGGTGCCACGCTCGGCCGCCCGCCGGAGCGCCTCGACGACCGACGGATGGGCGTGGCCGAGGATGAGCGGGCCCCAGGAGAGCAGGTAGTCGATGTATTCGTTGCCGTCGACATCGTGCACGCGCGGGCCGCGGCCGTAGGCCATCACCACCGGCTCGGCGCCCACGGCCTTGAAGGCGCGGACGGGGCTGTTCACCCCGCCGGGCATGAGCCGGCGCGACGCGTCCAGGATCTGTCGGGAGCGGTCATGTTGTTTCGTCACAGCCGACGACAGCTTGGCACAGACGGACGCAACGCGCGAGGGGGAACCTGAGCAAACGTCCGCATAGGTAGGTCTACCGCTCGTTGCGCGGCCTGTAGCCGTGCCTCATGCCGGCGCTGATCGGATGTTGGCCACAGATGAACACCGATTGTCACAGATGCCGGCGCTGATCGGATGTTGGCCACAGATGTGGACGCGACTTAGAACACCATGCGCTTGACATCGACGCGCTTCACACCGAAGTTCAGAAGCAGGCCGACCTTCTTGCCTGTGGCCTTGAGGTAATTCAGGAGCTGGACCTGGTGGGCGCTCGCGATGGCTGTGACAGCCTTGATCTCGCAGATGACGGCGTCACTCACCAGGAGGTCAGCGTAGTAAACCCCTACCGTGTCGCCCTTGTATTGCACCTCGATCTGAGCCTGCGCCATCACCTTCAGCCCCCGACCTGTCAGTTCAATCACGAGGGCGCTCTCGTATACTTTCTCCAGGAATCCTCCGCCGAGTTCTCCCGTGCACCTCGTACGCCGCCGCGATAATCTCTCGCGTCAGCGCCTGCTGTGGGTATCTCTCATCGCCATCGTTCATGTTCGCCATCTGCAGTTAGTGTGTCCGCACAGAACAGCTCGCATCTGTGGCTATCCCATTTGCGCCGCAATGAACTAGACTGATCGACCACGCCACAAATCCGGACAACATCACGTCATATCTGTGTGCATCTGTGTCAATCTGTGGCTATTCTTTCGGCTTGTCTTCGAGTTTGAGGAACTCTTTCATCGCGCTCCGGAGCTTCTGCCGATGAGCGGAGTCGCCCAGGTTGAGGCCATAGTGATTGATCAGACGAGCCGATGTCTCGCGCCACTCGCCCCAGCAGTCCGCGCAGATGCGCTGGACGATAGTATCGCCTAGCTCGCCGCCCACCGGCGGTTCAGTAAGGTGCTCCTTCGTCTCGTCGCAGCGGCCACATTCAACAGTTGCCATGCGTTTCCCCCTATCGCTCTCGCAGCCAGCGAGCGGCTTCCTTAGCATGGTAGGTGATGATGATATCGGCGCCGGCGCGCTTGATCGCGGTGAGTATCTCCAGCGCGACGCTAGGGCCATCGAGCCAGCCGTTGCGGGCGGCGGCGTGCACCATCGCGTACTCGCCGCTCACGTTGTAGGCGGCCAGCGGCAGATCGAACCTCGCCCGCGCCTGCGAGAGCACGTCCAGATACGCCAGCGCGGGCTTCACCATGACGATGTCCGCCCCCTCGGCGATGTCGGCGTCGATCTCGCGCAGCGCCTCGCGGGCGTTCGGCGGGTCCATCTGGTAGCCCCGCCGGTCGCCTAACTGCGGCGCGGACTCCGCCGCGTCCCGGAACGGGCCGTAGAAGGCCGAGGCGTACTTGGCGGCGTAGGCCATGATCGGCGTCTCGGCGAAGCTCGCCTCGTCCAGGGCGCTGCGGATAGCGGCGACCCGGCCGTCCATCATGTCCGACGGCGCGACGAGATCGGCGCCGGCGCGGGCGTGGGAGACCGCGGTGCGAGCCAGCAGCTCCAGCGTGCTATCGTTGTCCACTTCGCCGTCCACCACGACGCCGCAGTGGCCATGCGAGGTGTATTCGCAGAGGCAGACATCGGTGATGACGACCAGCTCTGGATCGGCCGACTTGAGCGCGCGCACCGCCTCCTGGACGATGCCGTCATCGGCGTACGCCTCGGCGCCGGCGTCGTCCTTCGACGACGGCAGCCCGAACAAGAGCACCGCCGGCACCTCCAGCGAGCGTAGCTCCTCCGCCTCGGCGGCCAGCCGGTCGAGCGAGAGGTGGTACTGGCCGGGCATCGACGGAATCTCTTTGCGAACATCCCGGCCGTGGACGACGAAGAGCGGGTAGACGAAACTGTGTGGCGAGAGCGACGTCTCGCGCACCAGACGGCGCAGCCCTTCGCTGCGACGGAGCCGTCGCAGGCGGGTGAACGGGAAGCGGGTGGTGATCTCAGTCGTCATGGCAACTGTTCACTTGTCCCGGCGCTCGCGGCGCAGGTATGCCTCCAGGTCCCCGATCAGCTCGCCCGCGGGCGGCAGGTCGGGCGAACCTGCCTCAGCGATGCCAGAATCGATGCGCTTCTCTAGCTCAGCCAGGTAGGCCCGCATCTCCGCGTTGCCCGCCAGCGTCTCGCTCACCCGCTGTTCGAACGCGTGGCTCTGCTCAGCGAGTTTCGACAGGTCGGGCGTGAAGGCGAAGAGCTTGTCCAGCGTCTCCAACAGCGCCAGCGCGCCCATCGGGTTCGAAGCGTCGCCCAGGTACGGCGGCAGGCCGACCCAGACGCTCGCCGCCGATAGTTCGGCGCGCCGCCAGGCGTCGTGGAGCACGCCGACGATGCCCGTCGGCCCCTCATAGCGAGCGCGAGTGACCGTCAGCCCTTCCATTCGTCCGCGCAACTCCTCCTCCGTAGCGAAACCGGTGATCGGTGCCGGCCGGGTGTGCGTAGTCGCCGCAACCAGGGCGCCCATGGTGACCATGCGCGTCCCGTCCATTCGCTGAAAGAGGTCGCGCATCATGTCCGTGAAGGCGCGCCACTTGAGGTGTGGCTCCGTGCCCTGAAAGAGCACCACGTCCTCCTCCGCGTCGTCGCGGCGGTGGTAGAAGTAGCGATTGGACGGCCACTTCAAATCTCGCTGGCCCTCCTCAGTGATGCGGATCCCCGGCCGGGCGACGGTAAAGTCGAAGAACTCCTCCGGGTCGATGCTGGCGAACGGTTTGGCCGACCAGCTATCGATCAGATGTTGCACGGCGAGCGTCGCCGCCTCACCGGCGTCGTTCCAGCCGCGAAACGCGACGATGAACGTCGGCTTTCGCAGCGAGGGTAGTTCATCGATCTGGAGATGTTCCATAGCGCCCCGTCACCTACTTGCTATCTACTGTTCTATTATAGACGGATGGGGCCCGTGCCACACGGCGCGTGCTGTCCGCACAGTGCCCAGCTCCTATCTCGTCAGCGTTCTAGCGCAAGAGCCGCAGCAGCGCAGCAGGCGAAATGATCTCGAGGCCAGCGAGGTCGCCGCGCCGGCCCCGCCCGAGCACACGCTTGTCGCCCGTGCAGAAGTAATCGACGCGGGCGTGCAGTGCAGCGGCGATGATCGCCGCATCGGAGCCGAGGCCCATCTCTAACCAACGGTCGATCTTCCGGCGAGGTGGTTCGCCTGCTATCTCGAATGATACGTCCCGAAAGATTTTCTCCCACACCGGCAACGCTCGGGTTGCCTTGTTACGCAGGTTACGCACCAATTCGTCTAGGACGGTTCTGGAGACCACAGGCTGGAACTGCCCGCGAGCGGCTCCGTCCAGCAGCCGCCTGGGGGATCCAGACGCGGAGTAAGCGCCCGAGAACAGCACGTTAGTATCGAGAAAGACCCTCAGCGGTGGCCTAGATGCCATGCTTCCGGGCTAATTCCGGATATTTCTCTCGAAACAGTTCGTCCCGTATCTGACGGCCGCTCTCCAGCAGCTCTTTTTCTGTCACGCCGGAATCGGCGAACGCCCGCTGCAGCTCCCGCAACGCATCAAGCGCTGCAGCCTGCCTCGGTCGCGCGATGAGGACGCCGTCGGAGACTTCGAGCACCAGCCGGTCGCCTGGCCCAATGCCCAGCGCCTCGCACACTTTCCGCGGCAGCGTCATCTGCCGTCTTGCCCGAATGGTAACGCTCTCTTCCTCCACACGCGCACTCCTATTCTGATGTCGGACTGTCTGACGTCCGACATCAGACAGTATACCGTTCCACCAGCGCCTGCACCAGCCCTGGGATCGTGTGCTCCTGCGCGACGATCTCCGGCGGGCGGCCCAGCAGCTCCTCCGCCGTCGCCGCCGTGATCGGCCCGATGCAGGCGATGCGGCAGCGCCGCAACGG
>JACZYW010000104.1 GCA_022570885.1 Chloroflexota bacterium
GCTTCACGATTTCGACATCGTCCAGCACGGCGGCCGTGTCGCCACCGACGAGTACTTCCACGTTGGACAGGTCGCCGAAAGCGGCCGGCACGTACTCCTCGCGCAGCCGCTGGATGGCGGCAACGGATGTCGGAGCGGACATGTCACCCGCCGTCGAGAAGTTGATGTGCAGCATGTTGCCGTCAGCGTTGATGTTGGTGCGAATCGTCCCGAAGAAGTCGTCCGCTGCCAGGGCGGCGGTCAGTTCCGCGGCACCCTGCTGCACAGCGAAGGAGCTGACGTTCGAGGCGAGCACGACGACGTCGGCGGTGAGGATGCCATCCGAGAAGTTCTCGATCACCACATCGAAGGCGTGTCGCTCATCGCGCTCTGCCGGAATCATGCTGAGGCCACCCGAGCCGAGCGACATCGTCGTCACCGGGACGGTCAGTGCCAGCAGCAGCAGGCCGGAGAGGCCCGCACTGATTGCGGGGCGAGCCACGACTACGCGTGTGATCGTCGCCCAGAATCCACCATCAGTCTCCGCAGAGTGACGCCGGCCGAGGAACGGAATGGTCACCCAGTTCACGCGGTCGCCGAGCAGTCCAAGCAGGGCAGGGAGCAGCGTCAGCGCTGCCGTGACAGCCGTCACGACCACGATGATTGTGCCGACTCCGAAGCTCCGGAACAGGTTGCCCGGCATGATCAGCATGCCGGCGAGGGCGATTGCGACTGCGATGCCTGAGAAGAGCACCGTGCGGCTGGCGGTTGCGCCTGCCTTCGTAATCGCGTCGTAGCGGTCCAGGCCGCGGTCGCGCTCCTCGCGGAAGCGCTGGACGATGAAGAGTGAGTAGTCGATGCCGACCGCGAGGCCGATCATCGTGGTCACGATCATGGTGAAGGTGTGGAGTTCGAAGACCATGCTCACAGCGGCGATGATGCCGACTGCCGCGAAGATCGAAACGATCGCCAGCAGCAGCGGAATCAGTGCCGCGACTAGCGCGCCAAAGACCCCGACCATGATCACCATCGCGGCGAGGACGCCAATCAGCTCGCCCTTGGCGAAGGTCTCTTCAATCAGTTCACCGAACAGTCGCTCGATGCTGAAGTCGCCGATCGTGGTGACCCTGAGCCCCGAACTTTCGTTCGCTGCGTCGATCACAGCGAGGATTGGATCGCCGAGCTCGAACTCGGAGTCCCCCGGCAGATTGGTGGTGACCTGAATCAACGCGTAGCGCCCGTCGGCGCTGCGCAGTGACGCGGCCCCATCCTGGTAGCTGACTACCTCGCCGACGACCGGAATCGCGCGAAGTTCGCTGACGACGGTGCTCACCACGGAGGCGAACAGTTGCTCGTCGATCGGGCCCGCGTTCGCTTCGACGAGTACGAACTCTTCGAGCCTATCCGAGCTGGCGACGTGCTGACGGCGCACCCTAAGCTGGCAGACCTGGAGGAGAAGCCTCGCGACGACGGCGGCGCCATGCTCATCGTCACGCTGCAGGCGGACTTTTACAACCAGGATGGCACGAAGGTCCTGACGGCGCGACAGAAGCTGCTGCGCATGTACGGCCCGGAGCACCTTCAGTAGGAGGCACGATATGGCAGAGCAGCTTTTTTGGGAAGACGTCGAGGAGGGACAGGAAGTCCCGCCGTTCAGCCAGAAGGTCGGCTACATGGAGCTGAACCGGTTCGCCGGCGCGAACGAGGAGCTGGTGCCGATCCACATGGACGCGGACTACGCCAAGAACGTGGCCAAGCTGCCCGACGTGATCATCATGGGGAACCTGAAGCTCGCCTACATCGCCAACGCTATCACGGACTGGGCGGGAGACGAGGGCTGGATCACCAAGCTCGCCATCGACTACCGGAAGATGGACACGGTGAACAGCACGATCACAGCAAAGGGCAAGGTCACGAAGAAGTACCAGCAGGACGGGAAGAACCTGGTCGACCTAGACGTCTGGGTGGAGAACGAAGCGGGCGAGGTGACGACGCCCGGAAGCGCCGTGCTCTCCCTGCCATCGCGGGGCTAGCGCCCTGAGCCCGTCGAAGGGCGGGTTGCTGGAAGGCGGGAGAGGCTTTACCATACGCGTTATGTGGGGGCTGAAGGCTGTCCCTGGAAGACAAGCGGGAGGTATGTGAACTAATGGGAATGCTCGAAGGTAAAGTAGCGATCGTGACCGGCGCCGGCCGCGGCATCGGCAGGGGGGTAGCCATCGCCCTGGCCGAGGCGGGGGCCAGCGTCGTTGTCGACGACCCAGGCGTCAGCGTCGATGGCGCCGGCTCAGACCAGAGCCCGGCCGACGAAGTGGTGACGGAGATCAAGGCCAACGGCGGCCAGGCTGTCGCCTGCTATGAGTCCGTCGGCACGATGGAAGCCGGCGAGAAGATCATCAAGATTGCGCTGGACAGCTTCGGCAAGCTGGACATCCTGGCCACGCCCGCCGGCATCCTGCGCGACCGGATGATCTTCAACATGGCGGAGGAGGAGTGGGACGCCGTCATCCAGACGCACCTGAAGGGCCACTTCGCTCTGATCAAGCCCGCATCCGTCATCTTCCGGCAGCAGCGGTCGGGACGGATCATCACCTTCACCTCAGGTGCGGGCCTGAGCGGCAACACCGGCCAGGCGAACTATTCCGCCGCCAAGGGGGGCATCGCCGGCCTGACGAGAACGGCCGCGCTCGACCTCGGCCGCTACGGCATCACGGTGAACTGCATCGCCCCAGCGGCGATGACCAGGATGACGAAGAGCGTCCCCGACAGCGCTCGGGAGAAGCGTCAGCAGCAAGGGCTCGCTAAGAAGAGCCAGACGATGAGCATGCTGGGTGATGCTGACGATATCGCTCCGATGGTCGTCTACCTGGCCAGCGACGAGGCCTGGTACATCAACGGGCACGTCTTCATGGTGCACGGGGGTAATATCGGCTGGTATCCCATTCCCGAGCCTACGAAGAAGATGGAGAAAGACGGCCGCTGGACGCCCGAGGAGATCGCCCGGGACATCCAGCCGGCGATCTTCGAACCCGGTTTCGTCTCCAAGGCGGTACCGCAGCCGGAGGAGCAAGCAGCGCCCGCGTCCAGTTCGTAGCTCCAGGGTTGACATTTCACGTCTGATCGCCGATACTCTGCTTGTTCAGCATGCCTCGGCTCGCCGAGGCGCTGGTGGCAAGACTCCCCGCAATCGCAATCGTACACAGGCATGGGTGTAAGATACCTATCGGCTGCCGTATCGCTTCCCCCCGCAGAGAACGGGGGCGATACTTCGCGGCGTGTTTCTTTTGACTTGCAGTTACAGCGACCGAAAGGAGGGGGAGGTTAGGCTTTAGACAGAGCTACTACGATTGGACCCCGTACACCATGAATCGAGGAGGTAACATATGCATCACATGAAATTTGTACTGAACATCCGCCTGGTAGCGCTGCTTGCGGTGACCGCCGCGGTCCTGCTGGCGGCGAGCAGCTTCGCGACGACGCCGAGGCAGGCATCGGCTACCTACTCTGACCCCACCGGCATCCTTTGCTTCGAGCTCGTGTCGCTCGGCATAAACCCGCTCCCCGGCATCGGCCTCGTCCGCATCGACGATCTGGGCGGCGGGAACATCACATTCACGTCGCACGTCTATATCGGCGCTGGAAATCCGACCTGTAACCAGCTGCAAGACGACGTGGTCGGGAGCCCCTTCCCTGCTGCCGGTGCCAGCCGCGTCATCCTCGAGGGCACGTGGACCCCGCATACCCTCAGTGTGACCGCCTGCATGGCGGACCTCACCTTCGGCGGGATCCCGCTGGGAGCTTTTTCGCTGGTCGAAGCGGACTTCGTACTCAACGCGGACCCGGCCATAAAGGCCGGCGGAATCTTCGCTTTGAAAGGACCTTACACGAATGGGACCTGCGCGGTTGAGGACACGGGGTTCGCCGAATTCAGCATCACCGTCGCCGGCACGCTCTTCATAGCTGGCGCCCCGCGCGGGACTGCCAACACCAGCACGGACTGGGACAAGGACGGCTTCTCTGACTGGCGAGAGCTGGATCCGAAGCGACCTGGCAGCGACGATCCCTTTAAGGCACCTGGCGTCGGCGGCGTAGCCGAGCTAGCTGAGGCCGCGGGCACGCCGCTAGCGGCGCCCGACTCCTCGAGCAGCAACACGGGCCTGATCGCCGGCATCGTGGCCGCCATCGCGGCGGGTACGGTAGCGCTAGGCGGCGCAGCCTGGTACACGAGGAGGCGCTCGATCCAGTAGAGCGAACGTACGCGTAGAAGCGTATCGATAGACTTCCACGGTTCGGCCGGGACGCCGGCCAGACCAGCGGACGCAATCTAGTGCAGCCATGGCGGTGGCTGCACTAGTCGTTTGCCCGCAGAGCCTCCGGCGAAGCCACCCCCGACGTTGACGACGCTCGCGCCGCCTGCTTCAATAGAATCCTCGGAGCGAGCGGGAGTAGCTCAGTTGGTAGAGCATCTGCTTCCCAAGCAGAGGGTCGACGGTTCGAGTCCGTTCTCCCGCTCCAAGTCAGATGACTGAATGGACGCGCCCGCCATGATCTCTACAACAACGACGGTTGAAATCGACAAGTTCGAACGGCAGACCGGCTGGGCCATCAAGCCGGAAGGGGCATGCAAATACGACCGCTGCATCCCGCTGCCGCGTCCTATGGCCGATGCCGTGGACCTACACGAGATCGCCGGCCTACTGAACATGCCGCTGATCCACGATGCGGACGCCGGCCTGTGGTGCCTCGGCCCGGAGGCGGGCGGCAAGGCGCTGGCCAGCTCGCAGGCGCCCGACCTGGAGCTACCCGACTGGCGCGGGAACACGTTTCGACTCGCCTCCCTGCGCGGGACGAAGGTGCTACTGGTCGCCTGGGCATCGTGGTGAGGATGCCGGCTAGACCTGCCCGTGTGGCAGGAGCTGCGAAACGAGCTGCGCGGCAAGGGCCTCGAGATCGTGACGGTCGCCCTCGACACCGACGCTAAGGCGGCCCGATCCATCATCGAGGCTGTCGCGCCGTCGCACCCGTCCCTCATCGACCAGCACCACCTCTTCGGCACGCTGTTCGGCATCGTCAACGTGCCGAGCGGTATCTGGATCGACGAAGAAGGCACGATCGTGCGACCGCCGGAGCCGGCGTTCCCTCGGCCCTCCGTGATTCGTGACACGCCTATCTCCGACGCGCTGCCGCAGCGAGTCCAGGACATGCTTGTAGAGGCGAAGAAGATCCAGACCGAGCCGGAGAAGTACTTGGCCGCGCTGCGTGATTGGGTCGAGCGGGGCAGCGAAAGCCGCTACGCGCTCTCACCGGACGAAGTGATCGAACGGAGCCGGCCTCGGCCCGCGGAGCACGCGGAGGCGGCGGCGCATTTCGAGCTGGGCGAATATCTGCACAGCTCCGGCCAGCCAGAGGCGGCAACCCGCCATTGGCGCGAGGCCCACCGGCTCCAGCCCGACAACTGGACGTACAAACGCCAGGCCTGGAGTCTGGCCGACCCAGCCCAGGGCCCGACAGACCTCTACGAGAGCGACTGGCTAAGCGATGTGCAAAAGATCGGGGCGGAACACTACTACCCCCCGCTCCAGATGTAGGCCACTCCGCGGCGAGCGCACAAGCCCCTGCCTATGTTGGTAACCTGCGCCGTTCTAGTGGACTGAAATCCGCACACTGTACCAACGCGCGGGTTGCACGTATGGGCTGGCTTGGTAGCATGCCAAAAGAGGATCGGCGTATGGGCACGTTCCGACACTAAAGAGGGCTAGATGGTCAGCAGAGACACAGCCGTCCAACTCGATGGGAACGCGCCAGCAGCGGCAGGCCGATACGGCTCCAAGCAGGTTGAGCCATTCGTCGACCCAGCGACGAACCCCGCCGTCCTACAGCAACAGGACTATGCCGAGCTAAAGCGTCGTATCGTCACCGCGGGACTGCTCAAGAAACAGCCGGCCTACTACGTCTTCAACGCCTCCGTTCGACTCGCACTCCTGGGCGCGAGCATCGCGCTCCTGTTCATCATCAACAGCCTCTGGTTGCAGCTACTCAATGCGGCGTTCCTGGCGTTTGCATTCACACAGGTTGGCTATCTCGGGCACGACGGCGGCCACCGGCAGATCTTCCGCAGCACGCATCGTAACGACGTCGTTGGATTGGCGATCAACTTACTGCTCGGCATCATCCGCACGTGGTGGGTCGATACCCACAACGAGCATCACGCCAACCCCAACGACTTAGAGCTAGACCCGCACACGGTGTTGCCCGTATTCGCCTTCTCCGAAGAACAAGCGCGCAATAAAGAAGGGTTCCTACGCCGCATCGTCGGCTATCAGGGCTTCTACTTCTTCCCCGTCCTTCTCCTAGAGGGCGTGGGCATACGCGCAGCGGGCATTCAGTTTTTATTGGCTAAGGAAGTGAAGGGGAAGTTGTGGGAAGCATCGTTGCTGGTCATCCACTTCGTCATCTACTTCAGCCTGCTGTTCTACGCGCTTAACTGGTGGCACGCGGTGCTCTTCATTGCCGTCCACCAGTCGCTGTTGGGGCTCTACATGGGCTCCGTCTTTGCGCCGAACCACAAAGGCATGCCCACGTTCAGCCGCGAAGACAACATCGGCTTCCTGCGCAGGCAGGTTCTGACAAGCCGCAACGTCAGCGGGAATCCGGTGGCCGACTTCTGGTATGGCGGGCTCAACTACCAGATCGAGCATCACCTGTTTCCGAGCATGCCAAGGAACAAGCTGAAGGAAGCCCAGCCTATCGTTCGAGCGTTCTGCGAAGAGCGCTCCATCTCCTACGCGGTAAGCGGCGCCTTCCGCTCGAACGTCGAGATCCTTCAGTTCTTGCACCAGGTGAGCGCGTCGCTGCGACGCACCCCCCACAGCGCCTAGCGCTAGAGATCGAGCGGGCTTCCCAAGCAGAGGGTGCGGTACGGCCTGCGCTACCAGCGTCGCGTGTCGGCGGCCTTTTCGGGAAGATCGAGCACCCGATTGTAGCCTTGTTCCCGTAGCTTCTGATTCCCGCGCCAGGAACGTCCTCCGAACAGACGAACGGCCCAGTACATCACGAACTTCCGCCAGCGTGCGACTCCTGACACGCCCATCGCTTCCCGGAAGATCTCGTCCGCCCGGCGACGCTTGTACTGCTGCTCCCAGTAACAGTAGTCGTGAAGGATCGCCGCTTTGCCATACTTGCCCCATCGAGGAACAAGGAACCGGAAGATTGGGGGAACGCTGGCAAAGTCGGTCCGGAATCCACGTGGCACCGTGATCGTCTCGCCGCTGTTGAGCTCCCCAACGTGATACGTGAACTCCTTCCAGATAGCCCAGGTTTTCCCGTCGGCCACAGGTGACACCAGCAAGACATCGGTAAATTCGCTCATGATGCCACCTCCGGTTCCGTGAGTGACGGGACATCCCCATGCTACGGCCAAAAGTATACTACGCGCCCAGCCTGGCTCCCATGGGTGATTGACAGCGCCAAGCGTCGAACCTATGCTCGTACCCAGTAGGCAGTTTGTTAACGATAGCCTAGCATCGCCACGGTCACGCTCATGGCAGACATCGACGCAGTGTTCCACTCGATCGCCCGCGAGCGGCGCTCAGACCCGCTCGCGCCGGTCACAGTGATCGTTCCATCGCACACCGCCGGCCTCCAGCTACGCCGCAAGCTGGCGGAGCGAGGAGCGTTCGCGGGTGTGCGCTTCGAGACGCTCCCTCGCCTCGCCGAGCTGCTAGGCGCAGGGCATCTCGCGGCGGAAGGCCGAACGCCGCTCGCCCGGCCGATCGGCGATTACCTTACTGCCGAGGTGGCGCAGGAGTCGCGAGGCGCGCTCGCCAGCGTCGGCGCCCTCGCTGGATACGCCCGCGTGCTCCGGCAGCTATTCCGCCGTCTGCGTCGAGGAGGCATCCGCAGCGCGCAGGAGGTTCCCGAAGGCGAGCGAACGGGACACTTCGGCGAGATCCTCCGCCTCTACGGCCGGTTCCGCCAGGAGACATCGGCCTTCTACGACGATGAGGACCTGCTAGAGGCCGCAGCCCAGGCAGTACGATCCCGTCCTGCCCAGACCGCCGATCTCGGTGCGATCTACCTGGTGCCTCCGGGCGCGCAGTCGGCGGGGAGCGCCGCGCTCCTCGATGCGCTTCGCTCCGACGCGCCGGCCTATCAAGAGCTGGCGGAGGCGGCCAGCGACCCTGACGTTCGGTTCGTCCTCGCGCCCGATCCTGCCAGCGAGGCCCGCGAAGTCGTGCGCGAAGTCATCTCCGCGCTGGAGGGCGGCATCGCGCTGCACGAGATCGCCGTGTTTCACGGAGCGGACGCGAACTACGGCCGGCTGCTGCGCGAGGCCTTCGCCGCGGCCAAGCTACCCGCCGTCTACCTGCCTGGCATCCCGCTGATCGACACGCCTACAGGCCGCGGCGTCCTCGCGCTCGCCCAGCTTCCCGACCGCGACTTCTCCCGAACCGCAGTGATGGACTTCCTGGGCGTCGCTCCGCTGCGCGCCTGGCTCCCGGGCAAGGACGGGGATGTGCAGGCACTCTCCTCGCGCTGGGACCGCATCTCGCGGGAAGCGGGGGTCACGCACGGTCTCCAGCGCTGGTCAAACACGCTGGCCGCCTTCATCGCCGACCGCGAGGAGGGGACGCAGAGCCGCCACGCCATCGAGGACGAGGCCCGCGCACGGGCTCGCGCGTTCGAGCGCGACCAGGCGAGGCTGCTGCGGGATGCGATCGAGGCGCTGGCAGCCCGTCTGACGCCCTTGCGCTCGCCGCAGCCGGCGGCGGCGTTTGCGGAATCGTTCAAGCAGGTCGTCGCGGAGTACTTCGACCCGAAGGCGCGCGCGCTGCAGGAGGTCAAGGACGAGATCGACCAGCTCGGTACCGTAGGCGCGGTGCGGGGCACGTTCTCTCTCGCCAGCTTCACCGAGTC
>JACZYW010000005.1 GCA_022570885.1 Chloroflexota bacterium
CGGTCAATCACAAGCCCCAGCGCGCGTGGCGGGGAAGATAGGCTTGCTTCCCATCGCACCGATTACTGTGCGAAAAGCCGGATATTAACGGAACAGTTTAAATCATTCACCGCTGCCTGGCACTGCACCGCACGGGAAATTCAGGCTTATGGCTTCACCGGTTCGACGATAAGAGTCACGCCGTCGGCGTCGGTAACCGTCACCCGGGCGCCCTTGGCCGCATCGGGTCCTTGCACCCGCCACAGGGTATCGCCGATGCGTATCTTGCCCCGGCCATTCTCGAGCGGTTCGGCCATCACATAGGTCTTGCCGATATGCTGATGCGCACGCCGGTGCAGCAGGGGCCTCTCGCCCGGCGCCTCCGCGCCGGCAGGAAAGAATTTTCGCGCCAGCGCCACCACCGCCAGAGACAACAGCGCGAACTGTACCGCCTGCCATTGCCAGGCGATGTCGGTCAACAGCGCCACCGCGCCCACGGCCGCCGCGGCAAGCCCGAACCAGACCAGAAAGACGCCCGGCGCGGCAAGTTCCAGAACAAGCAGCAGCGCCGCCAGAATGAGCCAGTTCCAGGCGCCCAGGCCGACGACTATCGAGGAGATATTTTCCATGGCGATCGAACCTTACGCTTGCTCTATGTTCATGTCCTGGGGACCGAACCGCGCGCGCGCTCTGTCCCGCCGCCGCCACCGCTGTCCCCGCCTATCGTAGTCGCGTTGTCGGTACGCGCTAGGTTGCAAACCCACAATTCAAACTGGACGCAGACGCCCACCGCTTCGACGGTGTGATCACAATCTTGAGAATTCGACGAGCGGCCATAGAAACATACGGAGCCACCCAACATCGTGCCGGTCTTGATACTATTCACGTCTCTAATGGTTGACGAGGTGGCATAGAACTCGGCAAGCTCTGTATGGGACGTGGTGTGATACTCAACGTCTCCGAGGTCACCCCATTCTTGGTCTCTAAAGATCATGGAATACGGGGTAACCCCGGGCTGCTCGAACTGGTTGAGTCCACCGCAGTGGCCGGCAGTGATGATACCGTCGCCATTCGGGCCGCTAACGGACCAGCCGCTTGTGCACTCCCTGACCCCATCATCGCGAAGCCAGTTTCCGCTCCGGCTATGGTTGTTCGTGATGATCGGGCCAGAGCCTGTGATCACGGTCAGTTCGAGGTCGCTCGCATCTACCGTAGCGGCTCTGCCTTGCAACTCCCGGTCAGCCCGTACGCGATCCTGCACCGCCCCGAGGATGTCTAACTTACTCGGCTGCGTTGTCCCCTCAGGGAGCCGAAGTTCGATGCGGATCACCCTGTCGATGGGGTCGAAAAACGTAACGAAATTCCGGTATCCTTGGCCTACCAGCGCCTCGGCTACCAACTCGGTGCGGCGCGCATGATCTGCCATCGAGATCATGCCCCCTCCAGCGAGGACGACGTTGTTTGCATCTAGAAGACCTTGCCCCTTGAGTTCTGAGCTGACCTCTGAAGGTACTTCCCCGGTAAACTGGATGTGGCCTCTCGTGTTAGGGACCGGCTCCACCCAAACAACCGAAATCTGATCCGGAAAGCGGATGATAAGTTCGTCCGCATACTTCGCGAAGGCTTGTTGGAACGCTATGGCGTCCTCAACACTCTCCACTGGAAGGCCTGTCTCACTCGCGAGAATGGCTGTATCGGCTGCCTGTGCAGCACTCTCGTCTTGACGCACCACATCGGGCTCAATCTGACGACCGAATGCCGTGGTTACAAATAACAAACTCACGATGAATAAGACTGCAACTGATAAATTCCTAATCTTCGTATCCGTTTCCCTCCATTTCTGGCAGCATTGAGGCAAATTTTTGCTACCACGAGGCGATCATAATCTCGCATGTCACATTAGTCAAGTCCTTGGTCATTCCTCGGTGGCCGACAGAGCATGAAGAGGCCGGCGGCGGCCTCCTCGATTTCTGCCTTGTCGCTACTTCCGCCGCCGCATCCGATTCGGCGATCAGCTGACCGCGCATGTGACGGACAGCACCGGCGGGAGGTCGCTTGGAAGGCGCTGCCAGTGATCGCCGCCGTCCGCGCTGGCGAAGACTTGGCCGTTGCTTGTGACGACCAGTAGCTGCACTTTTGTAGACATCGGCGAACTCCTCGCTAGTCTAGCCCCTCTTGTTGGCGCCAGTAGTCGATGGCGCGACGGAGGGCGGCGGCGGCTCGCTCGAACGAGGCGAAGGCGGCCAGCCCCCGCTCGCCGACGCGGGCGCGGGCCTGCGAGGCCACATCCTCTAGGTGCCCGGGGTGAAGGACGGTGACGAACGGCTTCGCGGAGCGCTCGCGATGGGCCTGCAGCAGGTCGAGCAGGCTGTCCAGGCTCGCCGGGTCGGCTTGCCAGCGGCGGGCCATGAAGCCGGAGGCGAGCTCGATGGCGATGGCGTCCACGTGCTCGTCTTCGTCCAGGATCTGGAGCAATCGCTCTAGGTGCTGCGGCTGGCCGCCGAAGCCGATCGTGCCGCCCATATCGAGGGGATTGCGATAGCTGCCCCCGATGATGTTGAAGAAGCTGGCCAATTTCTCGTAGCTGGCCGCGGTCAGCAGCGGCACCTCCAGCCCCGCCCGCACGAAGGCATCGGTGATCACGACCGATTGGCCGCCGGTCATCGCCATCAGCCCCATGCCGCGTCCCGTGCCCGGCTTGCAGAAGAGCAGCGCCTTCAGCACATCGATGAGGTCGTCCATGCTCTCCGCGGTGATGGCGCCGGCCTGCTTGACGACGGCGTTCCAGACGGCGTTCGGCGTCGCCAGCGCGGCGGTGTGGGAGGCGATAGCGCGGGCGCCGGCTTCGGTGACGCCGCCCTTCCAGACGACGACGGGCTTCGCTTTGCTGGCCCGGCGCAGCGACTCGAAGAAGCGGCGGCCGTCCTTCACGCCTTCCGCGTAGATGGCGATGACCTGTGTCTCAGGATCAGCCGCTAGATAGTCGAGGTAATCTGGGATGTCCAGCACCTCGGCGTTGCCGATGCTGATCGAGGTGCTGACGCGTATGCCCTGAGCTGCGCCGTTAAGGCCGAAGTTGATCGCATGGGTGCCGGACTGGGAGATGAGGCCGACAGGCCCGGCTTCGCCCGTCGGCTGCTCGGCCGATTGGCGCACGCCCAGCCTCGGGTTGTAGAGGCCCATGCAGTTGGGCCCGATGAGCGGCAGTCCGGCCTCCCGGGCGATGCGGCCGATCTCCGCCTGGAGCTCTGCCCCTTCGGCTTCGCCCGTCTCGGCAAAGCCCGAGGTGAAGAGGGCGACGGCGCCTACTCCCTTCGCCGCGCAATCGGCGATGATGCGCGGGGCGATGGTGCGCGGTACCGAGCAGACAGCGTAGTCGATCTCGTCGGGTATCTCCGCCAGCGAGGGGAAGTTGGGGACGCCCAGCTCCTCGATGCCGGGGATCTCGTCCGGGTCGATCTGTACGGAGTAGAGCTTGCCCGTGAAGGTGCTCATGCTGCGCAGCCAGAGGTAGCCCATGGCCCGCTTGTCGCCAATCACGGCGACGGTACGCGGCCGGAAGGCGCGTGCCAGCTTGCTCTGAAGATCAGGCACGGCGCCGCTCGTTCATGCTGTCGGCGCCGCGAGGACGATGCGGGCGTCGACGGCGACGGCGCTGTTCGGATAGGCGAAGACGGGGTTCAGGTCTAACTCCGTCACTTCCGCATGCTCCTCGATGAACGCGGAGAGCTTGAGCAGGAGCGCTTCCAACGCCTCCAGGTCCGCAGGCTCCTGGCCGCGGTATCCCTGGAGGATGGGGAAGCCCTGGATGTCTCGCATCATCTGGCGGGCGTCGCGAGCGGTGATCGGCACCACCCGGAAGGCGACGTCTTTGAGCACCTCTACCAATACGCCCCCCAAGCCGAACATCAGCACCGGCCCGAACTGGGCGTCCATGGTCATGCCCACGATCACCTCGATGCCCGGCTCCGCCATGCGCTGCACTGAGACGCCCTCGATCGGCGCGTCGGGCGCGGCACGCTTGGCCGCCGCCACGATCGCGTCGAAGGCAGCGGTCACCTCCTCGGCCGTGCCCAAGTTGAGCTGCACGCCGCCCACATCCGACTTGTGGGTGATCTGTGGCGAGACGATCTTCAGCGCCACAGGGTAGCCGAACTCCTTGGCCAGGGCGACAGCCTCGTCCCGCTCCTTGGCCAGCCGCGCTTCGACGACAGCGATACCGGCCTCGGCGAGCAGCTGCTTCGCCTCGACTTCGGAAAGGACGGTGCGTCCCTGCTGGCGCGCCCGGTCGATGATGCCAGCGTTCGTCATAACAGCGCTGCTCTCATGGGTTGCATAAGCGCCCGCATCTTATCGAGAAGGGCAGGCGGGGTCAATGAGAGCGGAGGGGGCGGGCGAGGGTTGCGATCTACTACTGCCGGTGTATACTAGATGCGAGCGGAAGTGGCTCAGTGGTAGAGCACCTCCTTGCCAAGGAGGGGGTCGGGAGTTCGAATCTCCTCTTCCGCTCCAAAAGAGCAATTAGGCGCACGGCTCGTATCTAGATCTGGCCGAATGAATGCCAACGTCTACCTCGCACTAGGTGTGGGTATCGGCGCGGGCATTGGGACAGCGATCGGCGCAGCTACTGGCGCGATGGCCATCTGGCTACCAGTCAGCATAGGTGTGGGCGTAGCGGTCGGCGTGGCGTTGGGCCGCGCAGTAATAGCCTTGTCCTCGCGCTACACTCCGTCCACCACAGCAGGAGGTGGCGAGCATGACACCACGCACAGCAGCGCTCGCAGGCGTCGCTATCGCGATCATCTTCGCCGCATGCGGAGGCGATGGCGAGCAGGCTGCGAGCCTCGCCTGCACGGCACCCTCCGACTCGCCCGCTCCCTCTTCATGACGCGCCGACGATCGCGTTCTACTCAACCATAGAGGGCCAATCGGACATATTCGTCATCAACGCCGACGGTTCTGGCGAATCCAACCTGACCAGCAACCCAGACGGCGGCGACTTTGGCCTCGACTGGTCGCCCGATGGTTCGTGCATCGTCTTCACGTCCGATCGAGACGGTGACCGAGAGATATACGTCATGAACGCCGACGGGTCCGCACAGACTCGCCTGACCGACCGCGCGGGCGACGACGGCTTCCCACGCTGGTCACCCGACGGAACAAAGATTCTCTTTCGCTTTGGCAGGCCAGCATTTGACGTCTTCGTGATGAACGCAGACGGGTCCGGTCAGATTATTGCGCTGCTCTTGGTCGCATGTGGCCTGTTCGAGCCATGGCGGTGACGACGGTGCGGAGTTGCCAGATACCTCGGTCGTCGCGGCCGTCGACCGGGTGTACAAGTTCGACGCCGCTGGCTCGCTGCCCCTAGCAGATCGGTCGGAACTACCGGTTGATCCTGGAGCCGTAACCGCCCGGTGGTACACGTTCAGGGGATGGTATGTCGCAGTATTCGAGGACCTAGACCTCGAGGCATTAGGTCCCCTGTGCCTGGGCACTTCCGTCTTCAATCCGACCGCAAACCAGCTCGAGCACGCGTTCACCTCGCCCACGGCTGAGGGAGCGTGCGACGACGCCGGAACAGGGGTGGCCGTGCCGCTCGCCCGCGGTAATACCGGCGTGCGCGCATGTGGCGGTCTCGTCTCGTACGTGACCAATATCCCCGCGGATCTCGATGGCGTGCTCTTCGCGACGCTCACCGTGTTCCCGGGCGACGGCACAGGGGTCGCGATCATGGGCCGAGTCGAGTCGACGATAGGACCGCTTGGTGAGATCGACGCAGCGAAGCTGCGCTGTGGCCCAGCGATGCGCCCACCGACCCCGGAGCCTACCGTGGCACCGACGCCGGCTCCCGCGAGCTCGGGCAACGTTGCCACAGCCGAGAGGGTGCCGCCCCCATCGCCACGCGAACCGGAGAACTGCGTCCCCCCCTGAAACGGATGAGCTGCACGCGGTTCTAATGACCGATGCTAGCCCATATTTCGTCCACCACCCGACACCTGACAACCCGGCCGCTCCAACCGTGATTTTTCTTCCCGGAGTAGGCGCGGAAGCGCGGAACGGATATGGGAGACCATTTTCGCTGATCAACCCGCCACCGAAGCGTTTCGCGTGGTGATTCCGTACTCGTTCGACGCAGACTTCATCGACGAGGCAAACAGAACGTTTGAAATCCTCAACGAAGTCCTCTGGTGTTTCGGCGGCGATCCGGCCAAGGTCCACCTTGCCGGCACGTCGAACGGTGGGCTCGCGCCCTTTGCGCTGATGGTGTCGCGCCCGGAGCATTTTGCCACCTTGCTCGGTGCGCCGGGGGCCTTTCCCGTACAGGATCCAGCGGACGTGGATCCAACGGTGTGGGCCGAGGCCCTCGCCAGCCGTGCGGTCTTTAACGGCGTTGCCGCCCACGACGAAGAATGGAAGCCCGAGGTTGTCGCGACGCACAATGCGCTGGCGGCGGCGGGCGTCGAATCGGTCTTCGTTGAGTTCGCTGGCCAGGGCCACGTTCTCACCGCTGCCCTTGACGAGAGCGTCTTCTTTGACTTTTGGGCCAAGCACTGAGTGCTTGTGCGAGGGGAGCGCGAAATCTTGCAGGCCTTGCCGCCGGCGCAACCAACAACGAGATCGCTTCCGCTCTATTCATTTCCCAGAACACGGTCAGCTATCACATGAAGAACATCCTCGGTAAGCTCCACCTCCGGAATCGGGCGCAGGCCGTCGCCTACGCTATCCGTTCCGGCCTGGTTAAGCCGTCAACCCAATAGGTCCAACATCCCACCAATCTAGGTAGGCGGCTCACCCCTTACAGGGGTAGTCTCGCCCTGAGCGAGACTACCCCTTTTTCTTGGCCCCGCCCCTAAAGATCAGCGTTGTGCCGCGGACGGTACCCCACGCATAATTCCCTCAGGAGACTTTGTTCGCGGTTTCACAAGAGGGATCAAGGATGGGAGCTCTCCGCATCGCCGTGGTGTTTTCTGAATCGCTCATGCTCGAAGGCTTGGCCGCCTTTCTCCGGGAAATGCAGGACATGGAGGTGACGAGTTTGGACCCTTCCCAACCTGATGCCGCCACTCGCCTCAGGCAATTGTGCCCGGAAGTGATCATCGTCGACGGCGAGGGCGTTGGTCAGTGGCCTGACCTTACCCTTCCCCAACTCCTGGTGGGCAATCCCGAAGCGAAGCTCATCGATGTGAACCGCCACATCAATCAGATAGCCGTCTACGAGCGGCACACGGTTCGCGTCGGCACAATCGATGACCTGCTGGCGACCTTTGGAACCCGTGATTCTGCTCGAGAAGGGGAGGTAGACGCATGAATGGAACCTCGTGAATCGGAAGTATCCAACCGCTAGCAAGAAAGGAGCGTACACATGACGCCTATCAAGGCACTGAAAATGATCGGACTGGTGGCAGTTGTGGTGTCAATCACACTCTTCGCCTTCGCCTGCGGCGGTGGCGACGACGACAATGGCGATTCCTCGGGGGACGCGGGCGTTCCCGACGCCGACATCCAGACCATCATTCAGGTGGGAGAGTTGCAGCCAGCCCCAGCCGGCGCCGAGCCGAGCGGCTGGGAGACGGAGTGGTCGCAGCTCCTCGGGATAAACCTGATCGCGCAGCTTGACTCCAGTGGACCCGACGCATGGGACCCCGGAGAACATCCCCTCGTCTACGTTAGCGCGGAGGGACCAGGATACGGATCAGCCGCGTTCGGCGGCGAGTTCCTCAGCAGCAGACAGATAGGCCCTGGCGTCGCGATCATCGACGCAAACACCCACGAGGCGGTTGCCACGACGCAGTACCTGGTCGATGGGGTTGACACGTACGCCGAGAACCACGGCATCGCGGTTTCAGCGGACGGGAAGTGGATCTACACGCAGGGGGTCAACCTCGAATCTGACCTGCGCGGCAACGCTGTGCTGCACATCATCAATGCCCGCACCCTGAAGATCGACAAGATCATCCGGAGTCGGGTCCACCACGTGAAGGTGATCCACAACTCCTTCACGGGCAAGGATCTCGTGCTCGTGGAGGGCTGGGGCACATTCTTCGCAATGGATCCCTCGGATGACAATCGCATCGTCGGCGCCGTGGATCCAGCGGACCTTCAAGGGTCCGGTTACCTCGCCTTCAGCGACCCGAGCGGCCAGTGGCTTTTCATCAGTGTTCGAACGGGCTTCCGGGAGTCAGATGGTGGCATCGCGGTGGTGAGTTTGGACGACTGGAAAGTTAAGGCCCGGATCAACACGCAAGACGGCAGCCCCATCTGGATCGCTTTCGAGGCTGATGGCGATACGGCGTACGTCAGCGACGGCCATGAAAGCAAGATCGCGAAGATCGACATCAGCGCGGAGGACCCCTCGGAGTGGCGTGTCGTTGGCATGGCCAACGCCGGGGCGATCGGACCGTACGGCCTCACGTTCAACTGGGATGACACGATGATCTTCGCCATGGGCAAGGGTGAGGCAAGTCACAACCAGGGCAAGACCGTGGGATTCACCAGCCCGGATCTGTTCGTTGAGCCCGACCAGTATCGAGGCTGGGGAACGGTCCTCGGGCAGATCGTCTCCAACTGTCTGCGCCAGGACCATGCCATTGTCCATCCGGACCCCGATCTGAACGAGATGTGGATCAGCTGCAACAGCAGCTTTGACAACGTCATCGTGGACATGGGCACCCAGACAGTGATAGCGACCGTTCCACAGCCGAACGGCGGGAGCTCGCACAACGGCTCCTTTGTGCGATACACGCCAGACTGGGCAGGCGAGCTGCTGTCAGACCAGAACGGCATGCATGGTAGCGCACTTGACGTGAAGCTGGACATCATCGCAAAGGCGGTGAACTCAGGCCAGTAGCAGCGCGGTGCAGTGCCCGACCGCGGTTAAATGCGGCCGGGCACTGCACCGGTGGAGAGACGATGTGAGAGGAGAACAGTGATGGCAGGCACCCGCGCAGAAGGATCAGGCATCGCTCTTGTTGCAATACTCGTCGCAATCGTCGCTCTGGTCGCGGCGGCATGCGGCGGATCAACGTCTGGCGGTTCCGCCCCGGCACCGACATCGCCCGCAGCCGACACACCCATGAACGATTCTCCAACGGCGGCGGACCCGATGGACGGTCCTGCCTCGTCGAATCCTTCTAGGATAGAGATTGAGGCGAGGGACAATATTTTCAGCGTCCAGACGGCTCCAGGAGTTCCTGGAACGATCGAGGCCTCTGCCAACACAGACTTCACAGTGAGATTGGTTAACGAAGGTGTTCTCCCACACAACATCGCCTTCTTCACGAAGGAAGGGGGCGCCCTCCTCGCCGAAGGTGCAAACGGCCCCATCCTCCTGGAAGGAGAGGCGAGGTCGATCACCTTCAAGACGCCTGCTGCCGGTACGTACTTCTTCCTGTGCACGGTGCATCCACTTGAGATGATCGGTGAGTTTGTCGTCAAATAGCGCGCCCAGATGAATTCGAGATGCTAAAGGGTAGCCAAGTGCAGAATGCTGTTGCGTCCGGCGAAGCCCTCGAAGCGATCGCGGCGTGTATTGACCTACTCGCTGAAGATCATAGCTCCGACGACGGGCAATGAATCCGATAGCCCTCCGGGTCGTTGCGGCTACAGCGGTTGCCGCGGCAATTCTCGCTGCCGCGTGCGGGAGCGCGCCTGCCGCACCATCGGACGCCCCCGAAACCACATCTCCCTCGTCCGAGACGCCGTCCGCACAGGTCGTGACGGACACGCCGGCGAACTCCAGTCAGCCAACCGCGGGCCCGGGGGCTGATCAGGCCTACGTCCCAGAGCGCAGCATAGACACTGAGGAGAAGCGCCTGAATGTGACGCTCAATGGCGAGACGGTATACATCCGGAACGGAAGTCAGGTGTTCCTTGGCGATGGCTTGGCTGTTGAGATCTTCGTCGACCCCTATCCCCCTTCGACCCTGCGCACGTGGGTGGATCTCTATCTGACGCGGGATGGTGAGCCAGTCACAGACGCCAGTATGGGGATCGAGTACGACATGCTGGCAATGGTCCATGGCCCCTTCTCGGGCGTGGCGGAGAAGCTCGGAGGCGGCCACTACCTCTTCACGCTGGACTACATCATGTTTGGTCCCTGGGACCAGGCGGTCACCATCCGGATCGGGCTGGAGCGGATCAGATTTCCGATCGTCTTGGTCGCGTACCCCTGAGGGGGCGTGAGACATGCCGGCCTGGATGCGGCGTACCCGAAGAGTCGCGATTGTCATCACCGTCGCGATGGTGGCGCTGCTCCTGTGGCAGACGGTCGCGGCTCAGCCGGCATCGGCTCACGGCAAGGACCTCGACATCGCCGTCACGCCGCTGATTCCAGACCCGGGCCAACCGCTCCTGCGGCTCTATCGCGTCCATGTCGTGTACGCGAATGATCTCGAACCCGTGGAGGGCGCGACCGTCGTGCTTACGGCACGGCGCGAAGATGGCACGTCCGCTTTTCCGGCGTTGGAGCTGACAGAGGTGGACAACGGCGATGGTCTCTATGTTGGGGAGGCCGTCTTCGCCCGCTTCGGCGTCTGGGAGATGCAATTGAGCGTACAGGCGGCTGTCGGTCAGGGCGAAGGCAGCGTGACGTTCACCGACGATATCCGCCCAGGAGCGCTCGGCCCGGACCAAGAAGCTGCCCTGCGCGCGGAGGCTGAACGGGTCATTAAGCTCCAGCTTTCCTTCGGGTTCGGCTGGTGGCCCGACGTTGTCAATATTGCGATGCGGATCCTCCATTCCATGGCGGGCCTTGCCTATTTCGTCGTCACCGGCCTGGCGTTTAGCCTGGCGTGGCTCGGGATAACCTCGCGTCGCCTAGACCTCCCGCGCCTGCTCGATCGCTTGTTCCTTCCGGCCGCGGCCACCAGCCTCGTGCTGCTTCTGGGCGCCGGACTCTACAGTGCTGCCTTTGATGCGCCGATCACATTCCCGGGGATCTACGATATCTCAACCATGCGACGGATTCCGTATGGTGAAGCCTATCTCATAGCGTTTTTCGTCAAGGTCGCCTTATTCGTCATGCTCGCGGTGCTGGCTGTCCGAATCAGCCGGACGCTCAGAGGATGGAACGCGAGCGACTCGACGCGTGCGAACGGCACGGTTGTCGCTAGGCTCAGGCGAGAGACGCTCTTGAGCACGGTAGTTGGCCTGGCCGTGGTGGCCGATGTCGCAGTCGTCATTTACTTGCACTACGTCAGCCACCTGGGTGTCTTTCTCCCCGACGCATAGTCATCGGCATCCCTGGGGCAACGGCCAGAACATCAGCTCTCCAGCGCCTTCCCGCTCACAAGGCCGGCCACCGTGTCCCGCGAATCACATGGCAGCGCGCAAGGACTCGAGGCTCGCGTCATCCTACCCTGGGCGACATAGGCTGCGCTGCGGCCCTACCAACTTCGGTAGGTAGAAGCCCGCATCGAGACTACTCGATTTCGCGCCAAGGCCCCCAAGGATCGGTGTTGTGCGATCCAGACGAACGGGCGATGATTGGAGTACGTGATTCCGAGTGGAGAGCGTTCTGCGGGAGTGCGTGGAAGCGATGCTGCGATTCATCATCATCGGTCTCCTGGTAAGCGCCGCGTTCGGTCTCAGCGGTTGTGGTGGCAATGCGGGAGACGGTGCCGCCGGCGCAAGCACTGCGTCTCTGGATACGGGAGCGGCCACTGGAGCTGAGAACGCGATTGGGGATCTCTCAGTGCGCGATTTGATTCCGTTGCTGACGCGTCGTGGGGTTGGGCCCGGTGAGTCTGGCATCGACCTCACGTACGCGCCACAGGTTTTCTTTGAGGTCACCGGCCTTGCGCCGCCAGCCGAGATCGGTTCGCGACCAACCCTAGCCTTCATCCTGGCGGAAACCATCCATGAAGGGGACCTCGTGAGCGAACCACCAGCCGTGTTTCTGGAGCTGGAAGGTGGTGAACGCGTGCCTCCGTACAGCGCGCTGGTCACGGCGGAAGACCCGCATCATCGGACGGTTCGCCTATTATTTCCACAGCCAGACGGGTGGCTGATATCATCGCGCGCGACCGGTGGCGGAGACACGATGAGGCTTGTGGTTCCACGGCACGACGGGACTGTCTCTGCCGGGCGTATCTTCGAATGGCAGCTGCCTATCGATTTCGGAGGCGGCGCCGACGAAAGCGATAGTGAGTGACGCTATGAAGTCCATCTCCCTACGACTGGCGCTCATCCTATCCCTCATCACCGCAGCGCAGATACTCTCGTTCCGCACGGCACTGGCGCACACGGGAGAAGATGCGAGCGCGGGGCACATGATCGTTGAATTTGGTCTCTGGGGCTTCGGCGTCGCCGGCGTGCTTATGACAATCGTGGGGGTCTTCTGGATTCGGAACAAGGTGAGGCCACGGTGAGCCGCGCTACTACCGCGACTACCGGATCTGTTGCGGTCGGGATCGGTCGTCTCGGGTTCGGGCGACCTTCCAGCACGTTCGTCGTCTTTGCGGTGGCTGTCGGCGTGATGCTAGGCGTGTGGCTGCTTTTAGCGTTGCTGTACAGCGGCATCGGAGGCGGTCGCAATGTTGTGGAAGCGCGCGGCGTGATCTCAGCGGTCACGAGCACCCGCGCGAGTTCGGGAAATTTTGAGGTACAAGGCATTCTCGCCACCGCTGAGTACTTCAGGGTCACGGACCGCAGCGATGAGTTCTTCAGTCTAGCACCCGAGGAAAACCTTGCGACGCTCGCGACCAGTCCGCAGGCCTTTGATGTCTTCGATGAGAGTGCAGATGCCCTCGCTGTGGATCCGGAGCGGACGTTGCCCGTGCTGCTGGTGGTTGACGTTCACGAGGGTGAACTCCCGGAGCCTGAACTCTGGGTCCCCGCTGTGTCGATGAGTGTCAACGGGGTGCTGCTGCCACCGGCCCAGACCTACAGTGTGGCATTCCGATCCGAACACCACCAGACGGTGGCGCTGCAGTTCGCGCGTCATGATGCCGAAGGGAATCTCTTTCTCGATGACAGTGATGGAACGCTGAGCCTGACAGTTCCCAACATTGAATCCGGAAGCGGTGAGCTGACGGTTGATTGGTCATTGCCTCTTAGATATCCGGCAGCCGAGGCTGGCGGCGTGTTCCCCGGTAGCGTTGCCACACTAGGCAGCGTCCTCGCTGTGATGGCCGGCTTGCTCGTCATATTCTCGCCATGCGTCGTGCACATGACAGCATACTTTCTCCCAGTCATTACCGGCCTTGGGATGCAAGAGATTAGGGCCCGGAAAGATGATGTTCGTTTCCGCGCGCACGTGGCACTGTCGGGCGTTGCCTTTGTCACCGGATTCGTATTGCTGTACACAGCGTTCGGCGTGGCGGCAGGATTTGCGGGGCAGTTCTTCTCGAACACAGCCAAGCTGGAGCCCTACATCTTTCCACTCCGGATCATCACCGGCACAGTCGTGATCTATCTGGCGATTCAGACACTCGGCTTGTTCCGCCTTCCCTTCATCGTTTCGCTGCGATTGCCCGGCCGGCCGCACGAGGTGCGAAGTCCGCGGCAAGGATACGTCGCCGCCGCGATCGCCGGCATGAGCATCTCCGTCGGTTGCTTGGCCTGTGTGGGCGGGACGCTGCTGGCGTCATTACTGATCTACGCGGGCGCGTCGAGCTCGCCGGTTGTGGGTGGACTGACGCTGTTCCTCTTCTCCATCGGGATGAGCATCCCGTTTCTTCTTGTAGCATTCGCCTTTGAGAAGATGGTGCCGCAGATTAACAAAGTGTGGCCCTTGCTCCGCTATTCATCGGCGGTCGCCGGCGCCGTCATGCTGGTAGTAGGGCTGCTGATCCTCAGTGGGAATGATTCCGTCTTCGAGCGGCTCGTGGTGTAAACGATTTCTCGCCGAGTGCGACGGGCCTGTGCGGCGGTCACGGTTTTCGTGTCGCCCCCCAGCGATGATCGGTGTCAGTACCCATGAAGAGCCTGCCCAAGGTTGTTGCGTTCCTCGGCATCATCGCGGTGGTCAGCGCGGTCGGAGTCTTCATGTTGCGCCAGGCGGGGTATCTCTCGGAAAGGGCGACCATGGACGCTGGTGGAATGGCGGCCCGCGATCTGCCCATCGTCACTATCCTCCCGAAGGACGCCATCCCAGCCATCTTCGAGCCCGAGTTCCTTCCGGCGACAGACGGCGGGGCCCAACTTCACGACGACGACCTCGTCCTCGGCGTCAGCATCAACGGTGACGCGCGCGCTTACGGAGTGGCCTATCTCAGCGGTCACGAGATCGTCAACGACACCGTGGGAGGCCGGCCGATTGCGGTCACCTGGTGACCGGTCTGCTTTTCGGGCATCGTGTATGCCCGCGAAGTCCAGGGGACAGTCCTCACATTCGGCGTATCCGGCAAGCTCATGATGAACGCCCTGGTCATGTACGACCGTGAGACCGACTCACTCTGGAGCCAGTACCTGAGCTCTGCTGTGGACGGCATCTACGCAGGGACTGATCTGGAAGTCGTGTCCGCGTCGCTCGTCACCTGGAGCACTTGGTTGGAACGCCACCCCGATACCCTCGTCCTGGATCAGGGCGGCCGCCGAATCGATCCCTGCGACTCCTACTACGGCGGGCGCGGGGCCTGCGAGTGGGATTGAGGCATGAACGAACCAGATCAGGGTGCGGGCGCGAACAAGGCGAAGGCCCCTCGTCTTCCGCGGTGTGATGGGATCCTAAGGCTGGGGCTTCTTAGCCTTGTGCTATGTGCCGTGCTGGCAACTGCCTGTAACTCTTCTGACGTGTCGTCACCGGCCGTAAGGCCTGTCGCCGACATCCTCGCCGGACAGATCGAGATCGCCGACCTCACAGCCAGCAGCGCCACAGTGCGGGTCGAGACGAACATAGACGTGGTCTGCTCTGTCGTGTACGGGCCAGACCAGAGCTACGGGAGCCAGAGCACAGACCCAGACATGGGTGGACTCCCACACCGGGATCACCGGGCTCCCCTGCGAGGCTTGCAGCCCGACGCCGTCTACCACTATCGGCTCCAGGGCACTGGTCCCGACGGCACGCTCTATGTGAGCGACGATCTGGCCTTCCGCACGCTGGCCACGGAGGCCCAAACGGAAGAACATGGCCGGAACGTGGCCAGCCTGGCCGCCGGCGCCCGGCTCGTAGAGGTTAGCTCAACCTTCGGCAACTCCGGCACGTGGGCCGCCAGCAACGCTCTTGATGGGGACCCACGAACGGAAGGTCATCCGCCGGCGACGGTGACGCTGCCTCAATCACAATCGCTCTAGCCAGACCTTACGACCTGACCGCTATCGGCTTCTGGACCCGTACTATGGGCAGCACTGGCCAGATAACGAGCTTTGAAGTGGTCACGGAAGACGGTACGAAACTCGGCCCCTTTGATCTCCCTGACGCAAGCCGCATGCATATATTCCCCGTCTCTGTCCGGGCTGAGCGTCTGAGCTTCGAGGTGCTGGACTCTTCGGGTGGCAACACAGGAGCAGTGGAGATAGCCGCGTTCACCAGGGAGTAGCCTGGGTACGGGTGGTACGTTTCTGAGCACCGAGAGGACGGCGAGACTAGCATGGCCAGGAACAGCCTGGCCCGCGTCTGGGAGCGAGAGCTGCTGCCACGTAGCCCCTCGAGTTCTCCAGGCCCCTGCAGGCCGGCGATCCTCAGGACGCCCAGTTCCAGAGCGATGCTACGGCATGGTCGCTCTAGCGTTCTGGAACCCTGACGAGAGCGACACGGGCCGGGATTGCCCCGGCCATCTGACGCGCACCTGGAACGGGCGGATTGAGATGACGCTGCGATAATCCCTCTCCATTGGCTTGCTTGCCCGGGTGGTCCTCCTTCCACCCGGGCGGGCACGCCGCCGAAGTCCTGTGGGTCATCAGTAGCTCAGGGACACTGCGCAAGCAATTCTCAACAGATCGCACCTTGGCTTCCCTCGCTCACCCAAGTGGCGGTAGCGTGCCGCCTGAGGGGGGGGGCCAGCCAAGGTCATTGCTCCTCCTGGTTAAGGCTGACGAGGCCGGTTCGCAGGGCATAGGCAACAGCTTCGGCGCGGTTGCGCAGGTGGAGCTTGCTGAGGATGTTTTTCATGTGGTAGCTCACGGTGTTATGCGAAATGACGAGTGCTGCGGCTATCTCCTTGTTCGTGGCACCGCTGACCACTTGCTGGAGCACCTCTCGCTCACGTTCCGTTAGCTCAGACTCAGGGCCATCGGTGGTGGGCGCTTCCCTGTCCTGGCGGGCGAACTCGGCCAGGATCTTAGCGGCCATGCCGGAAGAAAGGGGCGCGTCGCCCTCAGCAATGCTCTGGAGCATCCTGCCGAACTCCTCGCCGGAAGTATTCTTCAGGATGTAGCCCGCAGCGCCGCTCTTGATGGCCTCGAAAAGATCTTCTTCATCGGCTGAGACGGTCACCATGACGATCTTCGTCTCCGGCATCTCCGTCTTGATGAGCCGGGTAGCCTCCAGGCCGCTGCATTTCGGCATCCTGATGTCCATGAGGATCAAGTCCGGTCGGAGCTTTCGTGCTTGCTCCAGCGCTTCCCAGCCATCGCTGGCCTGGCCCGCAACCTCCATGCCCCAGGCGCGCAAGAGGCTGGCGACGCCGTCGCGAAACAGCGCGTGGTCATCGGCGATCAGGACGTTCATGCCTGCGTCCGTCCATGGCGCCGGCTCCCGGTAAGAGGCACCATCACGGTGACGTTGGTGCCGTTATAGGGCTGAGCATCAATGTGGAAGGTGCCGCCGATGGCCTCCGCACGCTCTCGCATCGTCCGCAGGCCGAAACGAGGCCACTCGCCGCGTCTCGAGACCGACGGATCGAAGCCCTGACCATTGTCCTCGACCGTCACTATCAGTTGATCATCCTTGGCCGCTAGCCTCACCCAGATCTCGCTGGCCTTGGCATGCTTTCTTACGTTGCTCAGCGCTTCCTGGATAATGCGTATGACCTGGATTTCCGTGGCCACGCTCAGCGAAAGGTCTCGTACCTCGTCATCCGACTGACACCGGACCCGCAGGCCGCTCTGTCGACTGAAATGCTGCAAGTACTCATTTAGTCCAGCCACGAATCCGGCCTCGGTCTGCTTGGTACTCAGCAGGCCTAGTATTGCTTCCCTGACATCCGCGTAGACTTCGCGGGCGGCTTCCTCCAACTCGGCGAGCAGTTGTTGCGCTTCCAGGCTCTTGCCCTCTTTGAGGAGCTTCCTGACGGCGAAAGCCTTGGTATTGACATACCCGAGAACCTGAGAAACCCCGTCATGCATCTCGTGAGCGATCCGTTCGCGCTCCTCTAGGACAGCCATAGCTTGAACCTTTTCGTATAGCTGGGCATTCTTGATGGCTACTCCCATTTGGTTGGCCATTGATTCCAGCAACTGCTGGTCGCGAGTCGCTAGGGTTATAGGCTCCCTGGAAGCAACGCAAAGGACTCCAACGACTTTCCCCTCGGACCTTAGAGGCAGGGACGCAAGGACGCGAAGCGCTTCGTTCCCGAGTGGTTCTGGGCGGTACATTGGCTCCCCGGATTCAGCTACTCTCCCCACCACGCCCTCGCCTAGTTTGAGGATTTCGGCGCTCTGGGGAGCGTCGGCCTCGGTGGTGCGGCGAGCAGCCAGCCCCAGAGTTTCGGAGCGTTCATCCAGAAGCCAGATCTCGCCCGAATCGGCCTCGCTCACATCAATGATCGCGGCGAGAGCTATGTCCAGCACCTGGTCGAGTTCCAGTGTGCTGCCGGCGGCGGCCGACAGTTCGTGGAGAGTTGCTAAGTCTCGGTTCCGCCGTACCAGCTCCTGGAACAACGTCGACTTCTCGACAGCGATACCTATCTGACTGGCGACCCGCTCTAGCAGCTGGACTTCGTCGGCACCGAACTCCTTTTCTCGCTCGCTTGCCAGGCCTAGTATCCCAACCGTCTTCCCTCCGGACCGGAGCGGTACACTTATCAACGAGCGCAGCCCTTCCCGGTGGGCTAGCTCTTGGACGCGGGGGTCGGCAAAAGCGTCCTTCACGACGATGGTTCGTCCGGTCCGCACCACCTCAGTCCCCAGCGGCTCCTCCCCCAGCTTGCTCCGCGCGGCTTGAGCGACCACGGCAGCGGACAGGCCGCGATGAGCTGTGAGGAAGAGCTCCTCTCTGCTCTCGTCAAGCAGGCAGATGAGGCCAGCAGACACGCCAGTCCTGTCTAGCACTACATCCAGGCCCACGTTCAAGGTTTCCTCCAAGCTTTCCAAGTTGTCCAAGGCGGTTGTTACCGCGTTAATGGCGGAGAGCTCTCGGTTCTTCCGGAGAATCTGCCCTTGTAGCCTGTCCACAATGTCAAACACGGCCTGAGAGAAGAAGAACGCGGCGACGGCGGCGACGGCGGTGATGGAGCTGAACGCTATGGCCGCATGGATGTAGTTGGGCAAAATAACGAGGCCAATGAGATTAAGAGCTGCAACAGCCGCGACGGGGAGGGCGACAGTCACCCACCGGAGACGCGAAACGGCCCTGCCCGCCTCTGCTGAAGGAGCAGGCTCGACGACTGGCGACCGTGCATTGAAGCGCTCAGCTCGCATTCCCCTGGACGTCCCTTCACCTCCCACAAGCTGGGCGGCGCAGAACTAGTAGCTGAACACCCGACTCCGACATATTTGTACGATACCTCTTACACACCTACTGTCACAAGCGCTCATATGGTCAATGTGATCCCCTTTACGTTTGCATGACCTACCTCCAAGAAGGGGCCGAATGGCCCTACGCACACGGGTCCGTTTGTCACATCGAAGGTTGCGCATGGGAAGGGGCTCGACCCCCTCCGTTTTGGGGAAGCACGGGCGGATCATGGCGGCAGGAATCTGACGTTGACCACGCGAAGCCCCTGCTACCTGGTGACCCCGGTGTGGGGTGGCAAAACCCCATCCGTATCTGGAAGGTTGACCTGCTGAGCTGTGTGGGCCAGCCTTGAGGTAGCATCTCCTCTCGGAGGTCTGGCCTTGATCAGCTATCTTCCCCTCTTCTGCGCTCTCCTCCGTAGCGCCCTGGGCTCCCGCCAGCAGCTCCTGTTCGAGAACCTCGCTCTCCGTCAGCAGGTCGCCGTCCTGTCCCGTCAGTCGCGCCGACCGAGGCTATGGAGCGGCGTGGCCGACCAATGCAAGTCCTGGGCGACGCACGCGACCGGTCATCCCGAGATGTACGTCGCACAGCCCACGAGGCTGTTGAAAAAGTCTGGTCCGTAGGTGTGGTGTGGCGTATGCTCGCCTTAGGAAGAGGCGGGGGGTGAGGAGGCTGCCAGATGATGGGCCACCGCACCAAGCGCTTATTGTTTTTGGGAGCGGGAAGAGGGGATTCGAACCCCCAGCCCCTCCTCGGCAATTGGGATCCGGCTCTGCAAGCTGCTAACAATTAGGGGGTCGCGGGGCGATGCAATTAGGTGGTCGGGCGTAACTGACGCTGGCGGAGCATCTGCTACCCAAGTATCTCGCGCTAAGCGCTGTGCTTCACGAATGGCGAGCTGAGCGAAAGCAGCCCAATTATGTGCTGTTCTTCAGCCCGCCTCGCGCGAATCACGGCACCGGCGACCAAGGGAAGACCTGGTCGGTTCCGGGATTTTCGGTGAGGCGAGTTTCGTCGGAGCCGTCTGACCCCATCACGTAAACCTCTCTGTTGCCATCGCGTTTGGACTCGAACGCTATAAGGCTGCCATCGGGCGACCACGCCAGGCTAAAGTCATCCAGGGGGCATCGGTCAAGCGCACCTCTTCAGAGCCATCAGCGTTCATAACGTAGATGTCGGAGTTGCCGTTCCGCATTGCCGTGAAAGCAATGCGAGAACCATCCGGCGACCATGTCGGCCCTGAATCGCTCCCAGAATCATTCGTCAGATTTCGCGGGTCTGCTCCGTTCGCCGCCATCACGTATATTTCATTGTTCCCATCACGGTCAGAGCGGAAGACGATCTGGTCACCGGTCGGGAACCACCTGGCTTCCCAGTCCATCCCCAGGCTATCAGTTAGATTAATGGTCGGGGCATAGGTCCCCTCCGTCGGCGCTTGCCTCAGTGCCCATGAGCCGCATCTCCCTCGAAGCGTTCGACAGGCGACTAGCTTGTCCCGCCATGTAGGTCCGCCGGACGTAATCTTCACCCAGAGACGGCACCGGAGAAGCCATAGGGTGATGCCGAGGCCCGCGATCAGCAGCCCTGATCTCACCCATGTGATGTTATCGCTCCAATCTTGCCAAGCCTTCGAACTCCAGCGAGTGGTGGAACGCTACGGCAATAGGTAGCTGGGACGACTGGGGCGCGGGCTGAACCGGCCCGGTGCTCAGGTTTGGTGGCCGAGAAAGGGACAGCGACTGTGGGATTGGAGGCGTCGTTGATTGCGCTCCTTTCCTTCGCTACAGTGTCTGCTGGACAACGGCCGAATCGCGTGAAAATCCTCTGGTCTGCCCTGTTTTCAGAGAATCAGAGGACCTGTGCCGGAATGGGTCGGCCTGGGGGCGCTAATTGAATCTGACTGGGGCTTGTTCAGAGGTGTTCCTGTCGAGAGTGCTTTGGAGCCTCTGGTCCTCCAGGACAGTCCAGCTTCCTCTGCCACGGGAACCGACGAGAGCAGCATGGTGACCTGCCCCCATAAATGCTACCACTCGCTATGTTAGTCTCGGTATGGCTGGCAGGAAGTTCGAAACCACGCGGGCTGTGGGTATCATAGCCTCAAATTCGAACTCCTAGAATCGCGCTCAGTCCGGACTAGGGTGAATCTCGGCTCGCTAAGGCTAAATGTCGGCCGAATGACCCCAGATCTGGTTCGAATCCTGTTGGGTCATCTGTCACTCTGACGGCCCGGACGCTGTCGCCGGGCCCTCGCAGGGTAGATTCCCTCGGACGGGGTGAGGGGCCCCTCCGGGCGGCGTCGGGGCTTCTGGAATGGTTCTGGGGCGGCTGCTGGGAAACCGAGAGGCAAGGTCAGTCGGCGAGCGGAGGCTAGTCTCAGACCTCGACAGGAAGAGGCAGGAATCGTCCGGCGACCTATGCGTTGCCATGTAGTCGCGGACCAGCAGCTTCAGGCGAACGCGCTATGACCTCGCACAAAAAGCCAGCGCACAAGGTGGAGTTGGGCGACTTGTCCCCGTTCGCCAGCCGTCTTGTAGAGCGATCTGAAGGCCATCGTTAGGCCAGACCACCTAACTGACACGCCCCGCGACCCCCTAATTGTTAGCAGCTTGCATCGACCGAAATAGGAGTGGTAAGTTCGGTAGCAGCTTGCAGAGCCGGATCCCAATTGCCAAGGAGGGGGTCGGGAGTTCGAATCTCCTCTTCCGCTCCAAAAGAGCAACTAGGCGCACGGCTCGTATCTAGATCTGGCCGTTTTTCGGTCAGAGGAGGAGGTGGGCCGTGCGCCTTGACGGAGAAGGAACTCGCAGAAAAACTGCGCTCCAAAGGCTACGCAGTCTGGCAGCACTGGAGCCGCAATGACGTGTTTTAGCTTTGGCTGTGCGGCCGGCGACCTCCTAATTGGCAGGCCCTGCGAGGCCTCCGCCGCTGACCCTGACTGGGCAGCCAAATCGGAACGGGTGGCTCGAACTCGCGACCCTCTGCTTGGGAAGCAGATGCTCAGTAGCCTTCACTATGCAGACATAGTGTTCCCGCCAGACGTCACGGACAGCGAGGATACTGGCGTGGGCTGGGAAGCGCCGTCTCTCTCTGGAACGCGAAGCTTATCGGCCGCGTCAGCGAGACGGGTCAGGAGTGGCTAAGAGGATGCGTCGCACGAAGTCAGGACTGAGCGGATATCCTCAGCCTGGCAGACGAGCTACCGTACTCGGCGACTCTGGGAACCTTTCAGGTTCTTGATCGTCAGCTTGGCACCCCTCTTCTTGGCGATCTCGACCGCCTTACTAAGGTCGTTTTGGGGCACGCGTAGCTCCTTCCTAGCGTTCCCCTGCGTCTGTAGACGGGCTATCGCCCGGCCGATCCGCTTGGGATCCGAACTCCGCTCTACCTCGGTGGCAATGTTCCCCTTCTTGACATCGAGCTTACGCTTCCCGCTGATCGACACTTCTGTGCGTCCACGGGAGCCCGCCACGCGGCCTGCGATTCGGGCTTGCTGCTGTTGCTTCGGCATCTGACCCTCCATGTGCTCCTGGTCCGTCGAACCTGTCTGGGGTGATGATACACGAAACACTGAGGACGACGGAACAAGATTCAACCGGCGGGGAACTCACTGGCATGCAACGGAACCTCGGCCGACGCCAGCGAAGCGCATTTCGGATGAGTACACCATTGGCACATGGTGCCTAGAGCGCTGGGGGCAGACTACCTAACCCGCACCAACCTAACGAAATTAGTCCGGCCCGCAGGCCCATCAGGCGCTGCGCCGACCACGACAACATCGGCACCACCTGAGAGAAGGCGCCTCGCGCTTAGCTCATAGGCGACGCCTCCGATCGCGTCCACGTCCTGTCGGGCTGCAATGACCGGCACTACTCCTCGCCACAGGCAGAGCTCCCGGGCGGTGCTCTCCCGCTCGCAAAAGGCAAAGATCGGCTGCGTCGGTCGCAGCTTCGACAGAATCCGCGCCGTCCTCCCGGATCTCGTGAACGTAGCCAGCGCCGCTGCGCCGACCTCGGCCGCAAGCATCACTGCGGCGTGGCAGAGTGCGTGCGAGCGGCTCCCTCGGCGTGCCGGTTCCAGAACCGCCCCGCCTCCGATGGCTTCAGCCTCCACGACGATTCGGTCCATCGCCTGCACGGTCTCAGCCGGGTATTCGCCGATCGCCGTCTCGCCGCTGAGCATGACTGCATCGCTGCCGTCGAGGACCGCATTGGCCACGTCTGACGCCTCGGCACGCGTCGGCTGGGGACTGTGTGTCATCGACTCTAGCATCTGCGTCGCCGTGATCACGGGCTTCCCGAGCAGGTTCGCTCGTCTGATGATGCGCTTCTGTGCGCCGGGGACCTTCGCGGGTGACAGTTCGATACCAAGGTCGCCCCGTGCCACCATGACTCCGTCGAACGCGCGTATGATACCGTCCAGGTGTCTGAGCGCCTCCGGCCTCTCGATCTTGGCGAGGATGGGCACGCTCAGCGCCGACTTGGAGACGACTCTCCGGACGAGCTGAATATCGCTCGGGCGACGAACAAAGCTCAGCGCCACCATGTCGACGCCCTGGGCAAGTCCGAAGCGAAGGTCCTCCTCGTCCTTGACAGTCAAAGCTGGGGCGCTCAGCGCGACGCCTGGAATGTTCACTCCTTTGTGCGACCTGAGCGTCCCGCCGCGAGCGACGATACATTCAACCTCATGCCTGCGCGTCCTGCGCACCTGCAACTCGAGAGCGCCATCATCAAGCAGAACGCGGTCGCCTGGCCTGACTTCCTGGGGCAGGCCAGCATAACTGATCGAGATGCGTTCCGCCGTTCCCGCGATCGGCCGCGTTGTCAGGACGAGACGCGACCCCTCCCGCAATTCAACGGAATCGTCGGTGATGATGCCGACGCGAATCTTCGGACCCTGCAGGTCCTGTAGGAGGGCCACCAGCCTGCCAGCCTCCTGGGCTAGCCGTCTCGCCGTGGCAATGCGCCTAGCGTGCGTCTCCCTGTCTCCGTGCGAGAAGTTTAGCCGAAGTACATCGACGCCGGCCTCGATCATCTGCCGCAGGACGGCTTCGTCATCCGTTGCCGGCCCAAGGGTCGCTACAATCTTTGTCCGTCGCTTCCGCTTCATGCTTCGGTCGAAAGGCCTCCTCGTCCTTGGCAGAGAATCCTTGATCTGAACCGCCCGCCTCCAAAACCGTAGGATGCGGCTCGGCGGGAGCTGGTGATTGTACGTCCCGGACGCGCAACCCTCTGCACGACGATCTTACACCACCCGAGCAAGGGCTGTACGCAAGACAGCCAGCACCATGATGAAATAGTGTGCGGGTTCCTCCACGACGGGTGAGCGGATACTGATCCTGATGGCGAACTCATGAGTGGTGACCCTGTCCGAGCGCGCCGATCCTTCGCTCCGAGAGGCCCGGAGGCAGTTCGAGTAGCATGGAGCCCAAAGAGCGCCTGCCGGCCAGCAGGCGCACCCGCGGCCGCCCTTGACGCACACCATCGGCGGATAGCGAGCGCCTGAGCTGCGCCGCTGGATTGCCCTTCAGCCTAGGAAGTTCGCGATTGCCAGCTGATAGCTCGAAGCTGCTATAAAGTCAGAGACTGCGGTGCTTAGGTCGTTCGGCAGAGGCGCCAGCTGTTGACCGAACAAGCGGGAGCGAGAAATCGTCGCAAGTTCCAGAGCTCCTACGACCGAAGCAGGAGACCCTCAGGGCTGCTTCCAGTACGTGCAGATTTGTCGCTCGGGCCATATGCCAGCCATCCTGATGCTTTCGTACGGGGATACCCGAACCGGTATTGATCCAGCGGTGGCGCTACAGTCTCACGGTACTACATGGCCCCCAGGACGCTTTCGATTGGACGAGCAGCATGATCTGCGTGGAATAAGCCCAGCAGCATAAGGCCGTCACGGCCGTTGCGCCGTCCACATCGTGGAGCGAGTGGCGAGGACGATTGCGCCGCGCTCATCGGCCGATGTGCCATAATAGCCCTGATCTATGAGAGTCTACGATATCTCCGTCCCGTTGCTACCGAACATGCCTACCTACGAGGGCGAACCCGGGCCGAAATTGGATTTCCTCAAACTCTTGTCCAAAGGAGATTCCGCCACCGTGAGCGTCCTTTCGCTCGGGTCGCATACGGGGACCCATGTCGACGCGCCTTCCCACTTCATCGACGGCGCCGACAGCGTAGAGAGGCTGTCGCTGGAGGTCCTGGTCGGCCCGGCGTACGTAGCCGAGTTCGGCGGCAACACGCACATCACCGCTGCCGACTTGGAATCGATGGCCATCCCTGACGATTGCCAGCGACTGCTCTTCAAGACGCGAAACGGCCTGCTCTGGGACGACCCAGAGTTCCACACCGATTTCATCGCCCTGGCCCCCGACGCCGCCACGAAGCTAACCGAGCGCGGCATACGGCTGGTGGGCATCGACTACCTGTCCATCGAGCGATTCCGCGCGCGCCCCCACGAGGTGCACACGACGCTGCTTGCCAGCGGGGTGGTGATCCTAGAGGGATTGGACCTGCGCCGCGTGACGGCCGGCAGCTACCTTCTGGTCTGCGCGCCTCTCAACGTGGTTGGCGCCGAGGGCGCCCCCGCGCGTGTCTTTCTCATCGACCAGACCCCGAAGTGACGGCGTCGCCCGCGAAACCGATGTAGCGCGCAGCAGGCGCCTCTCCTCAAGCCATAAACGATCAGATCACAGCCCAAAGAGTTCATTCAGTCGTCGTGCTGCCCGGAAGATGAGCTTGCCCGCATCTTCGTACAAGACCTCCTCGGTGAGCCGCGGAATGCTCGTTGCAAACGTAGGGTACACCTGGACGAGATTACGGAACGCGGGCGTGAGGCGGACTCCCTGATCGATGGCCAGTGTGAACTGGCCAATCATCTCGCTCGCAGCGGGGGCCAGAATGTGGGCGCCGAGGATCTTGAAGTTGCCCTCAGTTACCACCATTATCCTACCTGCCGCAGCCGCGTCCGTTCGAGCGCGGTCGTTCTGCTGCAGGTCCCACTCGAAGATACGGATGGACGTTTCGCCGTACTTCTGGCGTGCTTCTTCGGAGGTCATGCCGATGTGGGCGAGTTCTGGATCAGTGAACGTCGCCCAAGGGATGAGCTCGGGCGCATTCTGGCTACCCGCGTAAAACCTGTTGCGGATCGCCGTCGCAGTCTCTGCCCCGGCGCTGTGGGTGAACAGAAAACGCCCGATGGAATCCCCGACGGCGTAGATTGACTTGACGCTGGTGCGCAGCTTCGTATCGACGACAATGCCGCGCGGCCCCGTCTCCACGCCAACGCGATCTAAACCGAGCGAGTCGATGTTGGCCTTGCGGCCAGCGGCGACGAAGATCTCCTCGGCGCTCCAGGTGCGGGCTTCTCCGTTGATGCTGCCGTGAAAGACTTTGCCTCCTTCGCTGCGAGAGGCGCGGTCCAATTGGACGTTGAGGTGCACGTCTACGCCTTCGCCCACCAGGACTCCGAGCAGCGTCTCAGCAAGCGCGGGCTCGTCGCGTGCGAGCATGCGCGGCGCGACCTCCAGCACAGTGGTCTTGACGCCCAGGCGGTTCATCGCCTGGGCAATCTCGACGCCAATCGGCCCAGCGCCCACGACTAGCAGCGACCGCGGCGCCCGCTCCAGCCGGAAGATGCTTTCGTTCGTGAGGAAGCCAACCTCGTCCAGCCCTTCGATAGGTGGCGTTGCGGGACGAGAACCGGTGCAGAGAAGGATACGCCGGGCCATCAGCGCTTGCTCGCCGACCCGGACGGTGTGCTCGTCGACCAGCGTTCCCTCTCCGAAGACTACCTCGACGCCCAGCTTGCGATACCTGTCAGGACTGTCATCTGTCGTTGCGATCGACTCTTGAATTTCGGAGATACGCTTCCAGACCGTCGAGGTGTCCAACTCCATATTGGTTGAGGGCAGGCCGTACTTGTCGCCGTGGCGCATCGTATGGGCCGTCTTGGCGCTGGCAAGGAGCGCCTTGCTCGGCACGCAGCCCGTCCACAGGCAATCGCCCCCCAGCCGAGAGCGTTCGACCAGCGCCGTCTTCAGGCCGAGCCTTGGCGCCACCTCTGCCGCAAGCAAGCCGGCTGAGCCTCCGCCGACGACGATCAGATCGAATTCGTACTTCATCCAGCACCTCCGCTCTCGCAGTTGGCGATGCGCCAGCGAGCCAGCGAGCTCACGCCGGTCATCCGCTGCTCATCCAACCGCCATTCACCCACTGAAGGAGAACCACGGCGTCCTCAGCGAACAGTGGCTCCACTTCCAGCCCAAGCCTGCGGTACAGCGACGGTGGCACGCTCAGGTCGGCCAGGTACAAGTCGCCCAGCCGCGCTCTCACGTCAGAGCCCCCCAGGCCCGTCTTGGGCAGGGCGAGGGTCATGGTGGCGGTGGCCTTGATCGATGGTTCGTACACCTTGCCCGAGCCCGCGTCTACGCCGGAAGGGACGTCCAGCGACACGATGGGCCTGCCGCTAGCGTTCGCAAGCTCGATCAGCGAGGCGGCCTGGCCCCGGGGCGCCCCTGCCAGGCTGTAGCCGATGAGCGCGTCGATGATAAGGTCAGCCTCAGCGAAGGCGCGTTGGAGAGGCTCCGGGGCCATCGCCTTCGCTTCCAGCAGCTCTACCCCCATGCTGTGCAAGATCGAGGCCTGTTGAGCGGGCACGTCGACAAGCTCCTCCAGCGGCCCGGAGAGGAGGATACGGACATCGCTTCCCATGTTGATCAGGTGGCGGGCCGCGACCAGGCCGCCGCCGCCGTTATTCCCCGTGCCGGCCAGCACCAGAACGCTCCTCCCCGGAGTCCCAGCAGTCAGGCTCGCGGCAAGCCGGGCTAGGCTGCGGCCGGCGTTCTCCATCATCTGCAGGAGGACGATCCCGTACTCCTCGATCATCAGCCGGTCCACCTCCCGCATCTGCTCCGTGGTGACGGACGGTACGCTCTTCATCCCTTCCCCTCTCGCTCCTGCTGCTGGCGAACCAGCCCACTCGCGCCGGCGCCTCCGTGTAGCATTCGGCGAGGAAGCCGCAACCGCTGCTCTCATGATCCGCCCTTCCCAGCCTCGGCCGACTTAGCGCCCGCCCTGTGCGCTTCCGCTTCGTGGAGCTGCACCGCCGTGTTGATGAAGCCGAGATGGCTAAATGCCTGGGGGAAGTTCCCCAGCATCTCGCCGGTTTCGGCATCGGTCTCCTCGCTGAACAGGCCGAGGTCGTTGGCGCAGCTCCGAAGCTTCTCAAACAGATCGCGCGCTCGTTCAACCTGCCCCAGCGCGATCAGGTTGTCGGCGAGCCAGAACGTGCAGATAGTGAACACGCCCTCGCCGCCTGCGAGACCGTCGTTGTAACCCTTGTAGCGGTAGACAAAGCCCTGTGGCGACGTCAGCTCGCGCTCGATCGCTTCGATGGTAGAGCGCATGCGAGGGTCATCGGCGCGGATGAAGCCCACCAGGGGCAGCAGCAGGTTGCTCGCGTCCAGCAGCTTGCTGCCATACGCTTGCACGAAGACCCCACGCTCGGCATCGTAGCCCTTGGCCAGGATATCGCCCTTGATCTCCCTTCGCACATCGCGCCAGAGCTCGATATCTCCAGGGAGCTTGAGGGCGTGCGCGGCCTTGATCGCCCTGTCGAGGGCGACCCAGCACCAAACTTTCGAGGAAACGAAGTGCTGCCGTCCACCACGCGTCTCCCAGATCCCGTCGTCCGGCTCCCGCCAGTGCTCGATCACGAAGGCGACGACTCGCTGCAGGTACTCCCAATAGTCAGGATCCATCTCGCCGCCGAACTTGCGGTACAGGTGGGCCGAGTCCAGCACTTCTCCATAGATATCCAGCTGGAACTGGGAGTACGCGTCATTTCCTATTCGGACAGGGCGCGAGCCACGGTATCCATCCAGCTCAGGCAGCTCCGTCTCTGTCAGCCGGCGCTCGCCACCCAGGCCGTACATGATCTGGAGGTCCCGGGCGCGCCCGGCGGTGCTCCACTCCAGCCAATCCTTGAACGCCCGGGCCTCTGCTGTGTAGCCAAGGATGAACAGGCCGTAGAGCGCGAACGATGCGTCCCGGATCCAGGTGAAGCGGTAGTCCCAGTTGCGCCCACCCCCAATCGCCTCGGGCAGCGAAGTCGTCGCGGCTGCCAGAAGCGCGCCCGATGGCGCGTACGTCAGCGCCTTGAGCGTGAGGGCGGAGCGGAGGACATCGTCGCGGTACCGGCCATCGTACGTACACAGCGAGGACCACTCCTCCCAGAACCGCCGCGTTTCAGCGAGGCGGCGGTCGATCTCGTGCTCGTTGACCTCATCGACGTCGTGGGAGGTGAAAGACCTCCGTCCGACAGGGAGGCGCGGCTGATAGGTGACGACCGAATAGATCTTCTCGCCGGCGTTCAGGAGCCCTTCAGCCTGGAAACCACCATCTACCACCTGAAGGGGCGCCGAGCAGTAGAACGAGAGGGCGTCGGCGCCGCCGTGAGCGAAGCCCGCATTGGGGCTATTGAGGACGGCGTGCGGGACGATGGTGCCGTAATCGAAGCGTGGGCAGCACTCGACCACGAAGCGAACGTTGCCGCTGACGCACTCCAGGATCCGCAGCACTTGCCGACCGCGGCTCTCCTCTGTGGGTTCCTCCGGTGCGGGGTGCGGATGGACGGGCATGAAGTCCGTCAGCTTCGCAACCCCCGTGTCGGTGTCGAAGGTGGTTTCGAGGATGTTCGTCTCCGGCAGGTAGCGCCGGCTCACCGAACGGACCTCCCGAGGGGCGACCTGAAAATAACCGCCCTTGCGCCAGTCAAGGATGCGACTGAAGACGGCGGGACTGTCGAAGCGAGGAAAGCAGCACCAGTCGATGGACCCGGCCTTGGACACCAGGGCGCAGGAGTGCATATCGCTGATGAGACCGTAGTCGGCGATGGGAGGATACTGCTCGTCCTTAGTCAATTCCGGCTCCATTCTCCGGCCCGTGTGACTGCATCATACGTCACCGCCTTACGGCCCGCTCGTGAGACCGCCTGGTACGATCGGCTGGGCAACTTCTGGTAGCTCGCTGGTCACTTCGCGCAGCTTCACCAGGTAGGCTGATAGGACGAACGCCGTCCCGATGACGTTGGTCGGATCCTCTAGCCCGGCCGGTGTCGTCCCTTCCTGCGCGAAGAAGTCGACCACTAGCGAGATGACCAAGAACCCGAAGCCCGTCACCAGCAGCGGGAATGATGCTCTCGATCGAAGGAGCTCGCCGAGGAAGATCGCGACCATGGTCATGGCCACAACGCCATAGCCGAGCACGAATATGTCGTCGGGGTTGTTGAGCAGGGGTATGGTCACCCCGAGACCCTCCTCCAACACATCGCCCATTCGCTCGTGGATCTGGAGATAGTCGTCGACGCCCAACCAGAGGAGACCGGCGCCCGAGAGGATCCAGAAGAAGCTACCGGGGGCGTCTACCCGCTGTTCAGCCTGAGGGAGGCGCCAGAAGCGGGTGTAGATGAGATACCCCGCCACGCCGGTCAGTAGCAGCTGCCCGGCCTTCAGCGTCTGGATTGGCCCGAACTCCCCGAACGTTAGCGCCCAACTTATTCCACCTGGTTCCGCCGACCGCTCACCTTTGAGCAGAAAGATGGTGCCAGCAACGATCAGGGCCACGAGGTTTACGGCGAGAATCACTCCGACCATGGGGAGGTGGGACCCAAGGTGTCCTATCGAATCCTTTACCCAAGCGATGACGTGGTGCGGCCGTAACAGATGCCAGCGGTCACTGACCATCCGGGACCCCAGTCCGGGGCCGGAACAGGCGAGCCAGCAGGTGAGCACCGCGAGGTGCTGCCGCTCGTACATCTTAAAGGGCAGCTTTCGTAGCCCCTCATCGAGCAGCACCGCCAGCAGGGGGCGGTTCTTGCGCAGAGGTTCGGCCACGATGTAGGCGAATGTACCCAAGCCCGGGAGCGCCGACAGCACGGCCACCGTGAGTGTGTGGATCTTTCGCGCCCCGCGCAGCTCCTCTCCCGAAACGCGCCCGCGAAGCGCCCGCGCCTCTATCCTGATCCGGAAGAATATCGTCCATCCAAAGCGCGCGATGCTACCCAGGGGGAACCGCAGGGGGACGCTGATCGCGATGTGCGCACCGAGATGCCCCAGAACCGCGAGCGTCTCAGGGGCTTCCAGGCCGCGCAGGGCCATCTCCGCTTCTTCTCGAGCCAGGTTGCCTTCGTCTACCAGCCGCTGTACGGAGCCGCGCGCCCAACTGGTGGCCAGCTCTCGTCCTCCGCGCGCTTGGCGAACAGCAGCACGGATCGCCCGGTAGGTGGTTGGCGGCCACAGCAGTCTCAGCGGCCAAAGGAGGAGGCCGCCGACAAACAGCAGCGCCTTTAGCAGCTTGGACCAAATTCGCAGCTCCGCCGCCTGCCATTCCTCGGCGCATTTCTGGTACTCATCAGTCGCGTCCCGCAGTTCGCGAAGGCAATCTGGCCCCACGGCAGCTTCGATCTCGCTGGCGTGCTGCTCGATGTATGTTCGCGTCTTGTCGACGAAGACATCGTCGAACACCGGGATCATCCCGGCCTTGATCGCGTCGATCCATTGGCCGATCGGCATCATTGGCGAGGCCACGCCCGATTCCAGGTCGATGATCTTGTAGTCGCCTTCCGGCGTCTCGATGATGTTGCCCGGCGCCTTGGGATTCAAGGGATCGACCTGCCAGGTGGGAAGCCCCACCTCCTGGAAGCGCGGCGCAATCTTTCGCAGGAACGCCCGGGCTTGCTTCTTGTCCTTGGGCACCTCGCCCTCGATCAGCTGCGTGACGAAGATGCACCCCTCCTCATCGCAGCGGATGTCGAGTGTGGCAGCCACCATGTCCTTGCCGAACCAGAACTCGGTCAGGCGGCTCGCGATGACCCGGCGCGCTCGAGCCGCGCGGAGGGATGCCTCATTGCGAACGTAGGGAAACGGCGCCTGAAACGCCAGCCAGTAGAGAAGTCTCACGTACCAGGGAGGGTCGTACTTCTTGATCGCCGTGCCGTGGACGCGGTCGAGCAGCACACGGCTGGCCAAGCCACCGGATATATCCGAGTGCTTTTCGTGGTCAGCCAGAAACTTCGCTTGATCTGACAATCGGTAGTCTCCTCCCGCCACGATTCCCAGTCAACGCCCGCCGAGCAGAACGCTACTGGACTTGACCTTACTGTTTCTTCCTCCTCCTCTGCAGAGCGTACTCATATCGCTCACTCCTTTGCCCCAAATTCAGGTGGCCAGTGAACCCCGGGCATTCGAGGAAGTCCACTCGCGTCAATCGGTGCTTTTCACTCCCGCCTCGCTTCGGGCGGGCTCCACCCCTCCGTTGGCATGGAGGATGCTACCTCACAGCTTGCGGCGTCGCGGCCGGCCGTTTTTTCTGGTCCGCCCCGCTCCATCGACGATGTAGCCAGATCATCGCACTCAGCACCAGCAGACCGATAACGTAGCCTCCGAGCACGTCCGTGGGCCAGTGGGCACCGAGTTCGACTCGGGCGTAGCCCATCAGTGCAATCACCATGGCAAGGCTACCCTGTACGATGCGCCTAACAGGCTTGTTCGAGATCGAGATTTCCGCACAGTAGATGAGAAACCCGTAGAACAACGTGGCGCCGAGCACATGGCCGCTCGGAAAGCTGTGGCCACCCAACTGATACGTCACGTCGACGACCGAGGCGGAAGGCCGAGGCCGGTCGACCAACTGCTTCACTCCTTCTGATAGGACGCGAGCTAGCGCCGCGGCGGCGAGAAAGATGGAGAGGTGCCGCTGCCCCCATATCCACATGGCCACGATGGCGACGGCCGGGATGACGGTTGAAATCGGTGAGCGCCCGATGACCGTCATGAACTTCGCTATCTGATGCAACGCATCCGGGCTCGCCGACTGCACCCAGCCGATAGCGTCTACTTCCCACGCCGGATCAGCACTGGTAGCGCCGTATACAGAGAGCAGTGCCGTAATCGCCGCCAACGCCAGCCAGTACAGAAGTCTGACGTCCCACGGAGGTTGGTACTTCTTGATCGCCGTGCCGTGGACGCGGGCGGGCAGCACACGGCTGGCCAAGCCACCGGATACATCGGAGTGTTCTTCGTGGTCAGCCAGAGGCTTCGCTTGATCTGACACGTTATCTACCGCCCCTGTCCAAACGTGCGGATGGTCTGTTCATCAGCGCAGGTGCCAGGTTCGTGGAGCGATGAGCTCGTCCGCTTCCGGCGGTCCCCAGCTGCCTGCGGGATAGGGGCGTACCGGCGGCATTGCGTCGAGCACCGGCTGCACGACGGTCCAGGCGCGCTCCACGCCGTCGCCCCGTGCGAAGAGCGTGTGGTCACCGTCCATTGCCTCGTGGAGGAGGCGCTCGTACGCCTCTGCGGGCTGGGCCATGAACGATTCGCCGTAAGAGAACCCCATATGCACCGGCTTTACTCTGATCTCCGGGCCCGGGACCTTAGCCAGGAAGGCGAAGCTGATCATCTCGTCGGGCTGGATGCTGATGGTGAGATGATTCGCCGGTAGCTGCTCCACCCCGGTGCCCTCGAAGAAGCGGATGGGGATGTCCCGGAAGGCGATGAGCACCTCGGTAGCACGCCTCGGCAGGCGCTTGCCGGTGCGCAGGAAGATGGGCACGCCCGCCCAGCGCCAGTTGTCGATGGCGAGCCGGAGCGCTACGAAGGTCTCTGTCTGGGAGTCAGGGTGCACGCCCTCCTCGTCGCGATAGCCGGGCACGTCGTCACCCTCGACGCGGCTGCTCGAGTACTGCCCGCGAACGACGTTCGCCGGGTCGAGCGGCTGCATGGCGTGGAAAAGCTTGACCTTCTCGTCCCGGATCGCCTCCGGCTTGAACGAGCTCGGTGGCTCCATGGTGAGGAGCGACAGGACCTGGAAGACGTGGTTCTGGATGATGTCGCGCAGGGCGCCCACCTCCTCATAGAAGGCGCCCCGGCCTTCGATGCCGATCGACTCGGCGACGGTAATCTGGATGTGGTCGATGGCGTCGCGGTTCCACACTCGCTCGAAGATCGAGTTGCCGAAGCGGAACACGAGGATGTTCTGCACCGTCTCCTTGCCCAGGTAGTGGTCGATGCGAAAGATCTGAGGCTCTTCGAACACCTCATGAAGTGTGTTCTCAAGCTCTT
>JACZYW010000105.1 GCA_022570885.1 Chloroflexota bacterium
CGGCGCTCGACCCGGGCGAGGTGGCGAGCGGCCTGGCGCGGTTGGACGGCGAAGGCACGGTGCTGCGCGGCCGCTTTCGCAGGGAGATCGACGAAGAGGAGTTCTGCGACCGGCGGCTGCTGGCCCGTATCCATCGCTACACGCTCGACCGGCTTCGCCAGGAGATCGAGCCGGTGAGCGCGCAGGACTTCCTGCGCTTCCTCCTGCGCTGGCAGCACGTCGCGCCTGGCACTCGGCTGGAGGGGAAGCGCGGCCTGCTCGAGGCGGTAGCCCAGCTCCAGGGGTTCGAGCTGCCGGCGGTCGCCTGGGAGCGGCACGTCCTGCCCGCCCGCGTCGCCGAGTACCGGGGCGGCTGGCTCGACGAGCTGTGCCTATCAGGCGACGTATCGTGGTCGCGGCTGAGCCTAAGCAAAGCGGCTAACGGCGACCGTCCGCTCGCCGCGACCACCTCGTCGGCGACGCCGATCTCGCTCGCGCGCCGGGCCGACCTGCCGTGGCTGATGGCCGGCGTTCGCAACGGCGATGCGCCCGCGACGCCCTCCCGCGGCGCGGCCCACGATGTGTACGACCTGCTGAGCCAGCGGGGCGCGCTCTTCTACGACGACATCGCCTCTGGCTGCGGACGGCTGCCCTCCGACGTGGAGCGCGGCCTCTGGGAGCTGGTCGCGCGCGGCCTGGTCACCGCCGATGGTTTTCAGGCGCTGCGCTCGCTGATGGGGCCGCGCCGTCGCGCGAACCGGCGGCGGCGCGGGTCGGGCCGGTTCGCGCACCTCTCCGCTGGCGTGGCTGCTGGCCGCTGGGCGCTCCTGCCTTCGACAAACGGTGAGACGACGAACGGCGAGCCGCCGGCTGTCGAGGAGCTCGCCGAGGCCTGGGCGGAGCAGCTCCTCTCCCGCTACGGCGTGATCTTCCGCGATGTCGTGCAGCGCGAGAGCCTGTCGGTGCCGTGGCGCGAGGTGCTGCGCGCGCTGCGGCGGCTGGAGGCGCGCGGCCTGGTGCGCGGCGGCCGCTTCGTCGCGGGCTTCTACGGCGAGCAGTATGCGCGCCCCGAGGCGGTAGAGGCGCTCCGTCGCGTGCGCCGCGCCGAGAAGCGAGACGAACTGGTGCGCGTGAGCGGGGTGGACCCGCTCAACCTGGTCGGTATTCTCACCCCCGGGCCGCGCATCCCGGCCATCCACACCAACGTCGTCGTCTATCGCGATGGCCTGCCGGAGCCCGCGGGGGCGACAGTGGCGAGCGTCGTGCTGGCTACGTAGTCCGCGAGTAGGTGTGACGGGGCTGTGACCTGCGCGAAGCCGTCGCACATGGCCAACCTCGTAGGGACAGAGCTTTAGCTCTGTCCTGGGCCGAGCTGAAGCTCGGCCCCTACGCCAGGCCGCAGTGGTATCGCCCGCTAGCCGCGCCCCGCTCGATACGCCTCGACGGCGGCGCTCACGTCCTCTTCGCTCGTCTTGCCCGAGCGCGCGAGCTCGGCGAACACCGCCGTCCGCGCCTCGATCTCGCCGCGATCGGTAGCGAAGTGGCGAGGCGGCTCCACCGCCTCGAAGCGGTCGTCCTCCGCGTGCCAGCGGAAGAGCGTGCGGCCCTGCGGCCGGCCGTCCTCCACCCGGTCGAGCTCGTATACCACGGCGAGGCGACGCCAGTAGTTCTCTAGGTCGTCACCGAACCGCTCGATGTAGAGCACGAGGTCGAAGGCCGAGGCCAGCTCGTCGCTGACGCCGTTGCCGTCGGTGACGACAGCGATCGCTTCGTCCACGCCGGGCGCGTGCAGCGCGGCCTGGAGCGAGTAGCCGGAGGCGAGCGTCTCGAAGACGCGGCGCACGGGCTCGCCCCAGATGTAGCCCGGCACCGGCGCCTGGCTGAACTCGGCGACGACGAGGTAGCCGCCGAGCCGCTCTCGCTTCAGCCGATCCATCAGCTCCGGCGCGCCGTCGACGTACTGGAGCGGCACGTTGGGCGGCCGCAGCGCGAGGAAGGCGTTCGAGAGCGTCGACTTGCCGGCGAAACGCGGGATGGCGACGGTGAGGAACGAGCGCTGCCCATCGACCGCAGCCCAGAGGGTGGCGGCCATCTCGGCGCTCATGGTGCCGTTGCGGACGAGCTCGGCGCTGGTGATCTCCTCGGACATGCTGACGGAGCGTAGGTTACCTGTCGTTCCGTATTCGTGTCAACCTGCCGTTGTCTTGCCGCCCTTCGACAGGCTCTCCTTCGACAAGCTCAGGATGAAATGTCAGAAGCATGATCTGTTGCCACCCTGAGCCTGTCGAAGGGTGTGGAAGGAGAGGCTATCGAGCGGCTGTAGGGGGCAAACAACCTAACTTTGACGTAGACGTTAGGTATCGCCTACTATTGAGCAGTATGGCAGATCACGAGAGTCACGGCGGTCGGCCGTCCGGCTCGGGTGGCCACGCGGGCGGCGAGGGCGGCTTCGGTTCGGCTGCTCTCCCGCTCACCGGCTGGCGCCGGACGTTCAGATCCCTCTCCGGCAACCGCGCCTTCAACTTCCTGTTCGTAGGGAACATCGGCTTCTTCTTCGGCATGCAGATGATGTTCCTGCTGCGGGGCTGGCTCATCTTCGACAAGTGGGGGGACGCCGCGAAGCTGGGCGAGATCATGGCGTGGGTGGCCATCCCAATGCTCCTGCTCGCGCCGGTTGGCGGAGTGATCTCGGACCGGGTCGACAAGCGAAACCTGCTGCTTGTCGCGCAGTCGACGCTCGTCGTGACGAACAGCATCGTCGCGGCGCTCATCGTCACGGACACGATCGAGTTCTGGCACCTTCGCATCGTGTCGGTCGTCGCCGCCACCGCCTTCGCCGTGAGCATGCCCGGGCGGCAGGCGCTCGTGGCGATGCTAGTGCCACGCGACCAGCTATTGAACGCCGTATCGCTCACCACCGCGGCGATGAATGCCAGCCGCATCGTCGCCCCGCCTATCGCCGGCCTGTTGATCTCCCCCATCGGCATCGGCGGCGCGTACGTCGTCGCCACCATCTTCTACATCTTCGCCGTTGTGGCGACGTTCGCCCTCCCGCCGATGCCCTCGCAGCGCGAGCAAAAGTTTAGCTTTTTCGAGGACTTCGTCGGCGGCTTCGCATACATCAAGCGCTCCTCGTTGCTGATGGGCCTGCTGCTCATCGCGACGGTGCCGATGATCTTCGCCATGCCCTACATCACGCTACTGCCGGTCTTCGCCGAGGATGTGTGGGACGTGGGTTCGGTAGGATTCGGCCTCATGCAGGCCGCGGGCGGCATCGGCGGGCTGGTGGGTGCGCTCACCGTCGCTAACCTGGATGCGTCCTCGAAGAAGGGCCGGCTGCTGCTGGGCGGCGCGCTCGGGTTCGGTGGGTTCCTGATCCTGTTCGCGCTGTCGCCCTCGTTCTACCTGGGGCTGTTCTTCCTCGGACTGGTCGGCTATGGCGCGATGGTGCTGATGACGGTGAACAACACGGCGATTCAGCTCATCATTCCCGACGAGGTGCGCGGGCGGGTGATGAGCGTGATGATGATGTCCTTCGGGCTGATGCCGCTGGGCGCCGTGCCGGCGGGCATCGCCGCCGAGGCCTGGGGCGACGTCCGGCCGGTGGTGGTGATCGGCGGCGCGCTCTGCGTTGCGACGATGCTCCTGTTCTTCGCTATCATCCCGTCTCTGCGCTCGCTGGACCGGCGGCTCGAAGAGGAGCAGGCGAAGGCCGGCCTCGCTGCGCAGAAGGACGGGTCGTCCCCCGGCCCCGGCCGGCCGCCCCTTGCGGCGGAACCGGCGTCCGCCCGGGCCGACTAGCCCAGCGTTGTGCTAGTTTGCCGCCAGTTGGCGCAGGACGAACGGCAGGATGCCGCCGTGCTGGTAGTACTCGACCTCTACCGGCGTCTCCAGGCGGGCCGTCACCGTGAACGATGTCTCCTCGCCGTCGTCGGCCGTCGCCCGCACCGACAGCTCCTTGCCCGGCGATAGCCCCTCTGCCACGCCCGACACGTCGAACCGCTCGCGGCCGGTCAGCCCCAGCGACTCCAGCGACTGGCCTTGCTGGAACTGGAGCGGCAGCACACCCATGCCGATCAGGTTGCCTCGGTGGATGCGTTCGTAGCTCTGGGCGATGACCGCCCGCACGCCCAGCAGGGCGGGCCCCTTGGCCGCCCAGTCGCGCGAGGAGCCGCCGCCGTACTGGTTCCCGGCGATGATGATCAGCGGCACGCCCTCATCGCGGTAGCGCATCGCCGCGTCGAAGATCGATAGCTGGTCGCCTTCGGGCAGGTGCTGCGTCCAGCCACCCTCCGTCCCGGGGGCGAGGGCGTTGCGCAGCCGGACGTTGGCGAGCGTGCCACGCATCATCACCTCGTGGTTGCCGCGACGCGCGCCATAGGAGTTGAAGTCCTTCGGCGCCACGCCCCGCTCGATCAGGTAGCGTCCGGCGGGAGTGTCCTCGGGGATCGAGCCGGCGGGCGAGATATGGTCCGTGGTGATGGAGTCGCCCAGCACCGCCAGCGCTCGGGCGTTGGCGATGTCCATCGTCGGCGCCGGTTCGCGCGGCAGCTCTTCGAAGAAGGGCGGGAGCTTGATGTATGTGGAGTCCGGGTCCCAGGCGAAGTGGTCGCCCGCGGGCACCTCCAGCGCCTGCCACTCGTCCGTCCCGTCGAAGATCGAGCCGTACTGCGTCGTAAACATCTCGGGCCGGATCGTCTGCACCGCCTCCTGGATCTCCGCCTGCGATGGCCAGAGATCGCGCAGCAGCACAGGGTTTCCATCGCGGTCCGTACCGAGCGGGTCACGGTAGAGGTCGATGTCCATCCGCCCCGCCAGCGCGTAGGCGACGACCAGCGGCGGCGATGCCAGGTAGTTGGCGCGCACCAGCCGGCTGATCCGCCCCTCGAAGTTGCGGTTGCCGGAGAGCACTGCCGCCGCCACGAGCTGCTCGTCCTCGATAGCGCGGGCGATCGGTTCCGCCAGGGGGCCGGAGTTGCCGATGCAGGTGGTGCAGCCGTAGCCCACCAGGCTGAAGCCAAGCTGCTCCAGGTAGGTCAGCAGGCCGGCCTCGGCGAGATAGTCGGTGACGACCTTCGACCCCGGCGCCAGGCTGGTCTTCACCCAGGGCATGCTATTCAGGCCGCGCTCCACCGCCTTCTTGGCGAGCAGTCCCGCGCCGACCATCACCTCCGGGTTCGAGGTGTTGGTGCAGCTGGTGATGGCGGCGATGACGACGGAGCCGTGCTCCAGCTCGTACGACCCGCCGTTCAGCGTGACCGGCACGCGCTTGCCCAGCTCGCCCGGCCCCTCAGCGTCGGCCTCGTTCGTCGCAGCGCCGCCCTCGTCGATCCAGCTCTCGACCCGTTCGTGGTTCGGGTCGGAGTCTTTGACATCGAGCATGGAGGCGAGCGCACGGCGGAACGAGCGCTTCGATTGCGATAGCGGCACGCGGTCCTGGGGCCGTTTGGGGCCGGCCAGGCTCGGCTCTACCGTCGTCATGTCAAGCTCCATCGTGTCGGAGAAGTCGGGGTCGGGCGTGCTATCAGTGCGGAAGAGGCCCTGCTCCTTGCAGTAGGCCTCCACGAGCCCAACCAGCGCCTCGTCGCGGCCGGTCAGCCGCAGGTAGGCGAGCGTCTCGTCGTCGACCGGGAAGAAGCCGCAGGTGGCGCCGTACTCCGGCGACATGTTCGCGATCGTGGCGCGGTTCGCCAGCGGCAGGCTGGAGAGGCCGGTACCGTAGAACTCGACGAACTTCCCGACCACGCCCTTCGCCCGCAGCAGCTCGGTGACGGTGAGCACAAGATCGGTGGCGGTGGCGCCTTCGGCCAGCCGGCCGGTGAGCCTGAAGCCGACCACGTCCGGGATGAGCATGGAGATCGGCTGGCCCAGCATCGCCGCCTCCGCCTCGATGCCGCCGACGCCCCAGCCCAGCACGCCCAGGCCGTTGATCATCGTGGTGTGCGAGTCGGTGCCTACCAGCGTGTCGGGGAACGCTTCGAGCACCCCATCGTTCGTCCTCGATCCGACGACGCTGGCCAGGTACTCCAGGTTGATCTGATGGACGATGCCCGTGTCCGGCGGCACGACGCGAAAGTCGTCAAAGGCGCCTTGCGCCCAGCGGAGCAGCGCGTACCGCTCCTTGTTTCGCTCCATCTCCAGCCGCGCGTTCAGCGCGAAGGCGTCCGGCGTGCCGAAGTGGTCGACCTGTACGGAGTGATCGATGACCAGGTCGGCGGGCTGGAGCGGCGTGATGCGCTTCGGGTCGCCGCCCAGGCTGCGCATGGCGTCGCGCATCGCCGCCAGGTCTACGACGGTAGGCACGCCGGTGAAGTCTTGCAGCAGCACCCGCGCCGGCATGAAGGCGATCTCGCGCTCCGAGCTCTCGCCGGGCGTCCACGAGGCGAGCGAGCGGATGTCGTCGGCGGTGACCGATCGGCCGTCCTCGCGCCGCAACAGGTTCTCCAGCAGGATCTTGAGCGACCATGGCATACGGTCTACCTTGCCGGCGCCGGCCCGCTCCAGCGCATCCAGGCGGTGGAGCTGGTACGACGTGTCGCCGACGCGCAACTCGGCGCGGCTGCCGAAGCTATCGAGAGTGGTGCTCATGGCCGACTCCTGCCTGAGTGCGCGACGCAGCGCGGCCCGCCGCGAACGCGATCTCGCTTACTATTATCGTAGCTCAATCCGGTGGATGGAGGCAGCCCGGCGCGGGCCGGGTCTTTCAGGCGAAGATCGTTTCCAGGTGTTGCCGTGGGTAGCTAGTGGCCTTTGAAGACCGGCGGGCGCTTCTCGCTGAACGCCTGGCGCGCCTCCTGGCCGTCCTCGCTTTTGAAGGCCATGCGGATGTTGGCCAGCTCGTAGCGAAAGTGCGCCTCGGCGTCGGCCAGCGCCGTTGCCTGCCGCACGACGCGCTTCGTCAGCCGCGCCGTGATCGGCGAGATGTTGGTCAGCGACTGGCAATACTCCTCGAACCGCTCCTGAAAGCGGTCGTCCGGCACGACTTCGCCCACGAAGCCGAGGCGCAGCGCCTCCTCGGCGCCGACGGTGCGGTTCTCCAGCAGGAAGCGCATCGCCTGCTCGTAGCCGATAGCCTGCGGCAGCGTCCACGAGAGCCCGGCGTCGGGCGAGCCGCCGACGCGCGGGTAGCCGGCGATGAGCCGCACGCTCTCGGCGGCGATGCGCACATCGGCGGCCATCGCGAGCGAGAGGCCGGCGCCCACCGCGACGCCGTTCAGCCCAGCGACGATCGGCTTGTCGCACTGCTCGCGGAGTACGAGGGGGAAGCGGCTGACCCAACCTAAGTCATCGAGCAGGGCGTCCTGCAACGACATCGGGCCCTGGCCCTGGCCCTGCCCGTTGCTGGCGGGCGTCAAGTCGAGGCCTGAGCAGAAGGCGTCGTCGGTGCCGGTGATGCCGATCACCCAGACGTGATCGTCCTTCGCCGCTTCTTCGATGGCGGCGATGATGCCCCACGCCAGCTCGTTGGAGAGGGCGTTCTTCTTCTCGGGACGGTTGAGCCGGAGCGTGCGGACATGGCCGGCATCGCTCACCTGGAGCACATTGCTCATGCCGTTGCCTCCTCCCTCTGCGAGAGGTTCTCCCAGGCGTGCGCTGGTGTATCAGCGCACGCCTGGGTACTTGGCTGTGCTAGTGCGCTAGAAGTTGCGCGGTGGGCGCACCTTGGCGAAGCAGTCCGAGCAGTAGACGGGCCGGTCGCCTCGCGGCTGGAACGGCACCTCTGTCTCGACGTTGCACTCGCTGCAGGTGACCGGGAACATCTGGCGGGGGCCGTAGCCTCCACCGCCGCCGCCGCCGCCGCCGCGCTCGGCCTTGCGCGCCTGCCGGCAGTCCGGACAGCGCTTCGGGTCGGTGTACCCCTTGCCGGCGAAGAACTCCTGATCGTCCGCCGTAAAGGTGAACGATTGGCTGCAATCTCCGCAGGTGAGGGTTCGGTCTGTGTATGGCACGGGTGACCTCCTTCGTGCACTATGGCCCAGGTCGCCGGTGCCTAACCACGAGGTCGGGGAGAGGACTGATGACTGGGTTCCTATTACTCCCCCTAAGAATACGTCAAGTGGCGGCTAAAGGAAACCCCCCAGGCAATGCGAATATGCATGTTCCCACGAGACCAGTGACCTAAGACACGCTTGGTTGACCTGGCCCCGATGCCTACGTAGCATGGCCCACATGGGGGTTCCCATCGCTACCTACCGGCTTCAGTTCAACGACGCCTTTCGCTTCTCCGATGCGAAGGCGCTCGTCCCGTACCTTCAGCGCCTGGGCGCTAGCGACCTCTACGCCTCTCCGCTCTTCGCTACCGTCAGCGGCAGCACACACGGCTATGACGTCACCGATCCGTTGCGGCTGAACCCCCGGCTCGGCACAGAGCGGGAGTTCGAGGCGTTGGCGCAAGAGCTCAGAGATCGCGAGATGGGGCTGCTGCTCGATATCGTCCCGAACCATATGGCGGCCAGCCCGGAGAATAGCTGGTGGGCCGATGTGCTGGAGAACGGGCCCGGCTCCCCCTACGCGCACTATTTCGACATCGACTGGCAGGCCACGAGGCCGGGCGCCGGCGAAGAAGGAAAGCTGCTGCTCCCAATCCTCGGCCGTCCAATTGCAGAAGTGCTGGAGAGCGGAGAGCTTGCGCTGACGCTCGACGAGCAGGGCCTCTGCCTTCGCTACCACGGCCTGCGGCTCCCGCTCGCCCCAACGTCGTACCGGGCCGTGCTGGAGTATCGTCTCGATAGCCTTACGGACGCACTCGGAGCCGCACACCCCGCGGTCGAGGTGCTCGTCAGCCTAATCGAAGCGGCTGGCCCGGCGGCCATCAAGCGCCGGCTGGTGGAGACCTATCGCGCCCACGAGGCGCTCCGCGATGCACTCGATGAGAACCTCCGTCGCTT
>JACZYW010000224.1 GCA_022570885.1 Chloroflexota bacterium
CGCGTCGGGCGCGCTGGAATCGGTCGCCTGCGTCAGGACGCTGCAAGAGGGGATGATCCACCCCACGATCAACTACGAACATCCGGACCCCGACTGCGACCTGGACTACGTCCCCAACCAGGCTCGCCAGGCAGACGTGCGGGTCATCCTCAAGAACAGCTTTGGCTTCGGCGGGCAGAACGCCTGCCTCGTCTTCCGCCGGTTCGAGGAGTAGCCGCGTGCGAGTGTTCGTCACCGGCGGGGCAGGCTTCATCGGCTCGCACGTCAGCCGCGTGCTGCTGGGGCAGGGCCACCAGGTGACGGTGCTGGACAACCTCTCGCGCGGCCGGCGGGAGCTCGTGCCGGAGTCGGCCGCCTTCATCGAGGCCGATCTGGCCGACGAGGCGGCGACGGAGCAGGCGCTACGCGGGCACGATGCGGTGATCCACCTCGCCAACTTCCTCGAGGTCTCCGTCTCCGTCGAACGGCCGGTCGCCTTCGCCGAAAACAACATCGTGAACTCGGTGCGGCTGCTGGAGGCGATGCGGCGCGCCGGCGTGGGCAGGATCGTCTTCTCATCCTCGGCCACCGTCTACGGCGTGCCGAAGCGGCTGCCGCTGCGCGAGGACGACCCGCTGGGGGTGCAGGCGAACCCCTACGGCGCCACCAAGGTGGCTGTCGAGACGTTCCTGGGCGTCTACCACCAGCTCCACGGCTTCGATTGCATACTGCTGCGCTACTTCAACCCGTACGGCCCTAACGAGCTCTGCGACCCGGAGACGCACGCCGTGCCCAGCATCGTGCGCGCCGCTCTGGAGGAGAAGCCCATCCCGCTCTACTGGCAGGGCGAGCAGGTGCGCGACTACATCTACGTCGAGGACCTCGCGCGCGCCCATGCGAACGTTTTGGAGGCGAAAGGGCTCCAGGTGTTCAACGTCGGGACGGACGTAGGGACGAAGGTGACCGATGTGGTGGAGACCGTCTCCCGCATCCTCGGCAGGCCGCTACCGATCGATGACCTGGGCGAGCGGCCCGGCGATGTCGCCGCGTCCTACGCTTCGTCCGAGAAGCTACGCGAGGCGACCGGCTGGCGGCCCCAGGTGAACCTGGAAGAGGGGCTGCGCCGCACCATCGAGCACTACCGCGAGCGGCTGGGGATCGCGGGCTAGCGCCACTCGATGGCGGCGACTTCCACAGGCTTCGAGATGCCCTTGAGGCTGACCGTACGCAGCTCGGAGACTGGGAAGTGGACTGGCTCCGTGGCAAGCGTCTCCTGACTTGCTAAGACCTCGCCGCCGTCCGCTAGCGCCGCGATGCGAGCTGCCTGGTTGACGCCTGTTCCTGAGTAGTCGCGACCTCTGAGGGTCGCAGCCGCCGTGTGAAGCCCAATCCGAACCTGGGGTGCGAAGCCCTGCTCGCGACGGTGGTCGGCGAGGGTGCGCTGGATCGCGACAGCGCACTCGATAGCTCCGGCGGGCGCATCAAAGGCGACGAAGAAGCCGTCCCCTCCATGCTTCACCTCCTCACCCGCATGCTTCGCGAGACATGAGCGGAGGGTCTCATCGTGCCAGCGGAGGACATCTTCCCACGCTTCGTCGCCCATGGCCTCAGTGAGGTCCGTTGACTTGACGATGTCTGTGAACATGAAGGTCTTCGTAGCGCGCCGGGCAGGGGCTGCGCGCTTGCGGTCGGACGTCCCGTTGTCCGCTCCCAAGAGCTCGGTTGCGTGGCGGGCATCCAGGGTTGCGCCGAGGCGTTCGAAGGTAGCAAGGGCCTCCTGCAGCTCCAGCACGGCTGCCGGCCCGTCTCCATCGGCGCGGGATGCGGCGGCCAGCAGCACCCGCGCCCTGGCCGCCTCGTAAGGCGCATCGACTTCCTGCCAGAGGCGCCAGCCCCGGCGCAGGCTCTCGCCCGCCGCCGCGGCATCGCCCTCGGCCAACTGTAGAGCTCCGCGGCTACAGGCTGCGTAGGCCCGAAGCGCAGGAGTCCCGCACGCCTTAGCAGTGACCTCCAGCTCTTCCGTTGCCGACCGCGCGCTCTCCATATCGTCGGCGGCAACGGCGGCCTCCACACGGGCCGGTAACAGCCGTGCGCGCGCCAGCGGGTCGAGCGATTCATCGGCGAGCGCTCGTTTAGTCATGGTGTTGGCAGCGTTCGCATCGCCCTGGGCCAGCCGAACCAGCGCAAGCCCAGGCTGCGGATCGTGGCCCAGCTCATTGGCCTGTCGGAAGGCGTCCTCGGCCGCCGCTAGGTCACCCACGCGCAGCCGGATCTCGCCCAGTTCATAGAACGCGAACGCCGCACTGGCCGGGGCGAAGTGCTCCAGCTCGTCGCAGGCACGGCGGGCATCTTGCTCGGCCTCCGTCCACGCCCCTCGGAGACGCATGATGTGGGCGCGGTGGGTGCGGCATCGGCCGGGGAAGCTGCCGACGGACTGCCGCTCGCACCACCGATCAGCCACCTCAGTCCACTCCGCGGCTCTGCGATAGTCGGCCAGGTCATGGCAGGTGCTGATTAGGCCACAGTAGATGCTGCCCGTGGCGAGCACGCCGAGCTCTCCGGCCGCGGCGGCGGCCATCGCCTCATCCAGC
>JACZYW010000106.1 GCA_022570885.1 Chloroflexota bacterium
GCTCGACGCCCGGGTAGCGCTCGATCTCCTCGCCGTCCAGCACCATCCAGTCGACGAACTGGTGGACGATGAGCATCTTGGGCGGCAACTGCTCCTCCTCCACGAGCTTCTGGAGGATGGCCTGCGCCTGGTTGATGTCGGCGGCCCGCAGGCTGCCGATCACCGTGCCCGGCACCTGCCCCTCGCTCATGGCGAACTCCGGATCGAGGGCAATATGCACCTGCGGATTTCGGAGATACGGGAGCACGCGCTGTAGCTCCTCCTCTACGGAGTTGCGCCCGATCTGCAGATCGAGAAAGAGCAGCATCCCGCGCTCCTCCGTGAGCGCCAGGTAGCGCTGCACATCCTCGTCGGCTGTGTAGAGGAGGTAGCTGCCGTCATCCATGGGCTCGCGTTGCGCCACCCCGTAGACGAGGTGGAGGGCGGGTACCACGCCGAGAGGGCCGTTCAGCTCGTCGTAGCGGGCGGCCTGCATCTCTAGCAGCGCTACGATAGTCTCCGGGTCGGCTGCGCCCAGGATCCCCATCGCGGCGACATACGGGTTGCCGTAGTAGCTGATGACCTGGGCGTCGGCCAGGATCGGCGGCGTGGGCGTTGGCGTGGGCTGCGGCGCCGGTCCGAAGATGTCGTCGACTGGCGAGAGCAGGAGCGACCCGAACGGGAGGGCCAGCTCGTCGGCGATCGCCGCGCCGCCGACCGCGGGCGCGATCAGCAGCGGCGCAGCTCTACCGCCGTCCTCGCCGCGCAGGTCGAGGTCGGCCAGCAGGACTAGTGCGGCCACGAGCGCCAACGCGCAGGCCAATAGGCGCATGAAGCGCCTGTCGGCGTTTTCTGCCGGTGCGATAGTTGGTTTCCTCCCCTGTCCCACCAAGGACAGGGCGTAGCTTACTCCGATCGGCGGGCTGCGTCGAGCGCGGCGGGGGAAAACACGCGCGCGCTGAGGGCGGCGGGCGCTAGAGGGGCTGTCGCCGGTCGCTCCAGCGGGCGAGCGTCGTCCCGAGCGCGAGCAGGAGGAGGCCGCCGATGCCGAAGATGATGCCGTTGCGGATCGGCGCCCAGGTCAGCTCTTCGCCGAGCTGCGCGAATGCTCGCGCCAGGTACTCGTCCCCACCTACCGACTGCAACGCGAAGCGCACCGCCATCGCCAGGAGGATGAACGGCAGCGCCGCCAGCGATACGCTCGCTCCCAGGCCGACCAGCCGACCGTAGCCCCGGCAGGCCTGCGCCAGCCTGAGCGCGAGAAATGCGGCCGTCGCCGCCAGCGCCCAGGTCAGGACGGTCAGCATGGTATGGGGGCCCGGCCGGAGGAAGTCCATCCCGCGCCGCAGCGCCCCAGCGGGCGAGACGAGGCGGGCCTTGCCTCCCCGATCCTCGCGGAAGACGGACGTTCCGTTCTCGTAGATCTGCTCCGCCGAGCGGGCCAGGAGCAGCGCGCGAAACTCCTCGCGGCCGCTATCCAGGATCTCCGCCGGCGTGAAGGAGACCGGGACGGGGAAGCCGGCCAGCGCGATGTTCGCTTGCTGCGTCTGCTCAGCCTCCTGGCGCAGCGCCTCCAGGCGAAGGTCGAGGAAGGCGTCGACCTCGGTGAGGATCGCGACGCTCTGGCCCAGGCTGCGCTTCGCCGGCCCCTCGGCGGTCACGTGGGCGAAGGAGAGGACGCCCAGGAGCAGCGCCAGGTTGACCGCGAGCAGGAGGCCCCAACTCCATCGAGCGGCCTGTTGCGGCCCGGAGCGGCCGCTGCTCGACGGCGTGGAGAGGGTGAGCTCCTCCGCGAGGATGGATACAGGCAGCGGCTCGTCTGTCATCGAGTTGCCCCGTCGGTCATCGCGTTTCGATGTGAACCACCAGCGTGTGGGCGAGGCGGTCGTGCAGGGCGCGCCGCTCGCGGTCGAGGAGCGCGGTGCTTAGGCTCACCACGGGCGCGACGAGGCAGAGCAGTACCGGCACCAAGGTGATCGCCAGGGCCGCTCTGCTGGGAGTCGCGGCGAAGATGAGGTAGGAGAGGATGAGCCAGATAGGCAGTAGCAGAGGGTGGAAGAGGAGCGGGTGCAGCCCGAACCAACGCAGGAGCGTTCGGCCTGTCGTCAGCGCCGTGCCGTCCTCGCTCACGGTCTTGATGCCAATGACGTACATCCCCATCGTCTGCCCGCGCCAGCGCATCAGCGCCAGGTTGAAGGCGCTCCACGCGATAAGCGAGCCCCCAAGGACGATGGCGGCGAACGCGTAGAAGGCGGCGTCGGAGGGGTCTCCCGCCGTGCGGCTGTCCGCGATCAAGAGCTGCACGCCTCCGATGACGAAGAAGACTAGGATGAAGGCGAGGAGGACAATAGAATCGACGAAGTAGGCGCTGACGCGGGCGCTCAGGTGCGCCACAGAGCGGCCGATCGCCCCAGCCGGCGCGGCCGGCGTCGCCCGTTCGACAGCGTGCTTCGAGGCGGAGACCATCGCCGCCGATTATACCACGGCCCTGCTCGACGGATGCTGCCACGACCGGCCGGATTGCCGGATTGGGTGGCCGGATTGATTGATGGCCGGGCGGGCGGCTGCTAGCCTGGAGGAGAGCCCACACTATGCGTCGATTCCTCGCCCGCTCTCAAGCCTGGCTCGCCCTCGCGCTGACGCTGCTCGTCTGCCTGGCGGGCGCCGGCGCCATCTCGCTCGCCGCTCCGCTCCCCGCCGACGATGAGTTCGACATCGTTGGCTGGGAGCTGCGCCACGTGCCGGGCAAGTGGCTCTATCTGACCGAACGCTTCTTCGGCGGGAGGCTCTCCCCGGCGGAGGAGGAAGAGCGGCTGGGGCGCTTCCTGCAGCTCACCGCTCAAATCAGCGATCTGGAGCGCTCGCTGGCGGGCGACGATGCCCAGCAGATCGACGAGCTAACGCTGCTGCGGCGCGAGCGGGACGCGCTGGAGAACGACGTGGAGGCGATCATCGAGGGTCGCGTGACGGCGGTGTTGGAGGACGCCGGCCTTGCGTCTTCGATTCCGCTCTTCCCCGACCTGCGCTTGGTCTTCCCTCCGGTCGATTTCGAGTTCGATCAGCCGCTCAGGGTGCTCACCGTCTCGCCCCGCGACCGGATCGAGCGCGGCGAGCGACGGCCGCTTCGCCTCGGCCTGACGCTGGAGGAGGCGATCGAGCTGGAGGCGATGGAGGAGCGGGACGGGGAGCGTTCGGCGCTGGCCGAACCGGTCGCGGGCGCGGCCACCTACCCCAGCATCGTCGCCCCGCGCGCCGATTACGGGCGGCTGGTAGAGATCGTGGCGCACGAGTGGGTGCATCAGTTCCTCTTCTTCAAGCCGCTCGGCATCCGCTATTTCCTCAGCGCGGAGCTGACGACACTGAACGAGACCGTCGCCGATCTTGCGGGACGTGAGCTGGCGGCGCTCGTGCTGCACGCCTACCCCCTCGCGCCGGACCTCGCCGCGCAGCTCGAGGCGTCGCGACGGCCGGCGCCGACGGTCGATGGCGGCGCGGTGCTGCGACAGCTCCGGCTGGACGTGGAGGCGCTGCTCGGCCGAGGAGAGGTCGAGGCTGCGGAGGCGCTGATGGAGCAGCGCCGCGAGGAGCTGGCGGCGCAAGGGGTGGTCTACCGCCGGATCAACCAGGCGTTCTTCGCCGCCCGCGCCGTCTACGCGGATAGCCCCGCCTCGATCGATCCGATCGGGCCCAAGCTGTCGGCGCTGCGCGAGCAGTCCGGCTCCGTTGGCGCGTTCCTGCGGGCCGCCGCAGGTCTCACGAGCGCCGCCGGCCTCGACCGGCTCCTCGCCGGCGAACGCTAGACGCATGGTTCCCGCAGGGCGGCAGTGGGAGTACCATAGAGGAAGCTATGGCTGAGGATCCACGGCAGGAGACCGACCCGCGAATGGTGCGCACCGTCAAGCCCGGCGATCGGGTGCTCCGCGTTCGTACTCGCCGTCACCGCCTCCCGCTCATCGAGCGGCGGGTGGGCGGGCCGCTGCTGGCCGCGATCGAGTTCTTCATCGATCTAGGCACCCAGACGCCTGTGGTGGGCATGATCGTTGCTCTGGTGCTCTTGGTGATTGTAGGGCCGATCCCCGTGTATCTGTTTGAGCAGGGGGTCGAGGATCCACAGATGACGTCGTACTGGGTGGGGCTCTGGTGGGCGGTGTCCGCCATGAGCACAGCCGGGCACAGCGATGTCGAAGTCTTGAGCGTTGGCGGGCGAATCGTCGGGTCGATCTACACCGTCGCGAGCGTCGGCCTGTTCTTCGGCAGCGTGCTCGCCGCCTTCAGCTCCTACTTCCTCCTCACCTGGCGACGGCCCAAGCGGCAGCTCGTCGATACGATTAACTACTACCTGCAGCGCATTGAGGATCTCACCGTCGAGGAGCTGGAAGACCTCGACGAGATGACCCGAGGCCTCCTCCACACCGCCAAGGAACGCGCCGAGGAAGAGGGACGGCGCAGCAGCCCGGCTCAGGAGCCGCCACCCGGCTCCTAAGCGAGCGCAAGCACCCTAACCGGTCGCCAAGCATCACCAAGGGTCGAAGGATATCCGCTAACATCCTGAGCCAGCCGAGGGACAGCGCCCTTCGACAAGCTCAGGGTGTTGTGTATGTCCGTAGCAATGCAGAGAGCAGCTAGCCGTCGCCCGGGCGCTGCTGGCCGGGCGGAATGGAAGGCGGGCCCTGGCGTCCCTGCTGGGCGGGGGTGGCGGCGGGCGCCGGCTCCGCCTCCGAGGGTAGCACCTCTACCTCCACCTCGCTGCTGCTGATCTCCCCCAGCGTCCCATCGTCCACGACGAGGCGGATGCGGTAGGAGCCGGGTTCGATGCCGAGAGATCCCGTGTCCCAGGTCCCCAGGGACCCATCATTGTCCACGGGCTCGCGGCTATCGGCGAAGGAGGTCCAGTCGTCCGGCTCGTCCGCGCTGGCGTATTCCAGGCGGTACGACTCGAACTCGCCGGAATTGGCGCGACCTCTGAACGACACGACTGTGCCTTGCTCCACCTCCGTGCCGTCGGCGGGGAAGGTGATGGCGACAGGAAAGTCCCCTACGAGCGCAAACTCGGTAGGGGGCGGGCCGAACGCGGCCGACAGCATCCGCACCCACTCCTCAGCCTGCGCAAACGCGAATTCCGATAGGCTACCAGGGGGCGGATCGAGGTAGTACCGCTCCTCGACGCACTGTTCCGGCGTCTCCTCGCTCGCGAGCAAGTCGCCGGGAGTACAGACGTCGATGCGCACCAGCGACCACCAATCGTCCTCCTGCTCCGGCAGCGAGCGCTGGGCGAAGAGGTCGTCGGGCGTCGTCGGGCAGTTCAGGGTCTCCTCTCCGGTAGGCAGCAGCCCCGAAACGATGCAAACGCTGGCCGTGTCCAGGCCCGGCGGCGCTATCCAGCGCTCCACGGGCAGATCGCTGAGATACTCGGTGAGGAACTCGCGAACGATGGGCCAGGAGATCGTGGTGCTGTTGACGTTGCGCATGGGGCTGTTATCGGCGTTGCCATACCAGGTGCCGACGACGATCTGCGGCGTGTAGGCGTAGGTCCAGGTATCGCCGGTGCAGCCGCGGCAGTCTACGTAGGGCGAGCTGGTGCCCGTCTTCACCGCCAGCGGCCGTCCGTCCGGGATGCTGAGGCCACCGCAGCCGAAGATGATGCACTCGGCGCTGGGGTCGACCAGGATGTGGTTAATGAGATACGTCTCCTCGGCCGGGGCGACGCGTAGCTCCTCGATCAGCGGGCTCTCGGGGAGCGGCTCGCCCTCGATAATGGGGTAGAGCACGTTGCCTTGCCTGTCCTCCACTCGCAGGATCGTCACCGGATCGAGAGGACGGGGACCTTCGTCCACCGGGATGCCCTTGAGGATGCCCAGGTTGGCGAAGGCGGTGTAGCCGTACACCATGTCGGCGAGCGTCACGTCGCCGCCGCCCGTGACGAGCGCGGGCCCGAGCGATTGGCCCTGAAGGGCGGTCACCCCCATGCGGACGGCCTGATCGACGACGTTCTGCACGCCGGTGTAGACCATCGTCTTGACGGCGGGGATGTTGAGCGAGTTGCCCAGGGCGTCGCGCACGGTGATCGGCCCCTGGAATCCGCCGCCCGGGTTCTCGGGCGTGAACGATCCGCTCACGTCTGTGTACGTGTACGGTGTGTCCAGCAGCATCGTCCCCGGGCCCCAGCCCAACGTCAGGAACGAGGTGAGGTAGGCGAACGGCTTGAACGACGAGCCGGGGGAGTTGAGCGCGGCGGCGGTGTCGTTCTGGCCGCCGATCTCCTCGTCGAAGAAGTCGCGGCTGCCGATGTAGACAAGCGTCTGGGCGGTCTTGGGGTCGATGGCGACGAAGGCGCCGTTCTGGCCGCCCGTGCGCTCCTCAACGCTCGTGATGTGCTCGTCCAGGATCTCTTCCGCTCGCTTTTGCCACTCCAGATCGACGGTTGTGTAGACCACCAGGCCGTCGCGCTGGAGCGACTCCTCGCCGAACATCGCCTCGAGCTGTGGCTGGACGACGTCGAAGACAAAGTTGGGCGCTTGCACGGGGAAGCGCTGGGGGGAGATGTTCAGCGGTGCGGAGTACGCGGTAAACGCCTCAACGTCCGAGATGTAGCCTTCCTTCCACATCCGGATGAGCACGATCTGCTGTCGCTCCTTTGCCCTCTCCGGGTTGCTGATCGGATCGAAGCGAGAGGGGCTGGCGGGGATTCCGGCCAACAGCGCCGCTTCGGATACTGTGAGCTCGTTGGCAGGCTTGCCGAAGTAGCCCTGGCTGGCCGCTTCGATGCCCGTGTAGAGGTTGCCGTAGGAGATCAGGTTTAGATACCACTCCAGGATCTGCTCCTTGGTGTACTGGTCGGTGAGCTCTATCGCGTAGACCGTCTCTTTCAGCTTCCTGTCGATGGTGCGCTTGCTACGTTCCTCCAGCGTGAAGTAGACGTTCTTCACCAGCTGCTGCGTGATGGAGCTGCCGCCCCGGCCCTGGAGGAAGCCCGGCGAGTCGCCGAAGGGCGATAAGTTGTCCCAGACAGCGGCCGCCAGCCCCCGGTAGTTGATCCCCGGGTTGTCCCAGAAGCTGGCGTCTTCCGCGGCGATGGTGGCGTCGATCAGCGGCCCTGCGGGGTGGCCATCTCGCAGGTACGGCGAGATCTCGTCGAGCGAGACGGGGTCTCGCCGGCCGTACAGAGGATTGAGGTACTCGAAGAGCAGGGCGCCGTTGCGGTCGTAGATGCGGGCGCCGCCGGGGGGAAGCGACTCGAAGAACACGTCGGGCGGGACCAGGTCATCCGCGTAGCTTTGGTAGACGCCGTAGCCGACGCCCGCAACGACGCCGAGGGCGATGGCGAAGATGCCGCCCAGCACGGCGAGCGCGATCAGCCAGCGTGGCACGCCCCTACGGCTGCGCCTTCGCTTGCGGTAGGCCCGATAGCGATGGTAGCTGCCGTTCTTAGCCATCACCGCTCACTGGATTTTGGCGACGGGAGGCAGACTGCCACCGGTCGAGTAAAAGCTGTAGGGCTGCTAGCATCATCCTTGTCTCTGCCCACTCATATCATGGTAGCAACGGGAGTGCTGGCGGACAATGGAGTCCGAAGCGTAGGTCGCGGGTCATTGAGTACGCCCGTGCTTCTCCCGTAGGCGAGGCCTTCTAGCCTCGCCGCCGCCGAGCCTGGAAAGGATCGACTACGATATTCGAGAGTTGTAACCTGACCCGCTACCTATGCGTAAACGGGGTTGACAACCGTTGCCTTAAGCGTATCATGAGAGCGTCATCGTAGGAGATGTAGGAAGGCGCGATGTTGCGACGGCTGCTCGTGCTCACGATTGCGGCTCTCCTCGTGCTGGCTCTCGCCGGCCCGCCGGCCATGCCACGGCCCGCGCAGGCGGCGGGGCCGGGCATGAGCCTCGCTGCGCCGGCCAGCGTGGCTGTGGGAGAGACGTTCACCGTCTCGATCGTTGCCGACCCCGCGCCTGATGTCGAGATCGCGGGATTTGGCACGGCGGTGCTGTTCCCGGACGGGCTGACGTGGCTCCCGCGTCCGAACTGCGAAGGCCCGGGGCCGGAGGGCGCGGTGCAGGTGCAGCGGCAGGATGGCGAGCCGTTCGTACTCTGTAAGTCCCGCTCTCCCGTACTCACCCACGGAGTCGTATATGGAATACTTAGTTCATTTGGTCAGGCGCTCCCTCCGCTTGACGTAGCCCCAGGCAGCACCACCACGCTGGTCGAGCTGGAGCTACGATGTGAAGCTCCCGGCGTATACGACCTGGTACTTACAGCGATACCCGACGGCCCCGACGGAGCGATCTATGCTGACCTTAGCTCTCTCGAAGTCAGAGTCAAGACGACGCCGTTCGACATGGACGGCGACACGACGCTGGAGAACGTCGCCGACGTGCTCACGGTCGACTGCGGGTGTCCGGCAGAACCCTGTCCCACCCCGGCGCCGCTGCTCCCACCCCTGCTCAGCTTCGATTCCGACTGCTCGCCGGATGTCATCCGCCCCAATGAGGATGCACTCTTCATCTGCAGGATGACGGTCACAAACTCTGGCGACGTGACGGCTACTGGGCTGCGCCTGTTCAGTGGGACGTCGCAGTTATACCGAGTCGGTCTTACCGTGAATGGTCACTCCCGGCTCACTACCCTGTTCGAAGTGGCCGAGACCTTACAGGTGGGGCCAGGGCAACCTCTGGAGATCGAGAGCCGAGTCGTCCTCCGCGCGGAGAGCGAAGGTTCTTACGAGGCGAACCTCTACTCCGCTAGCATCTCCGGCAGCGGGTGGAGCGCCGCCAACACGCTCAGCTACGACGTTGCCGCCGATGCTGACTATCCACCTACGAACCTGGCGATTAGCAAGGCGCTGCTGACTGAGGTCGAGCCAGCACAGGTGTACG
>JACZYW010000225.1 GCA_022570885.1 Chloroflexota bacterium
CGCGCGCTCGCCGCCTGCGAGGGCGCCATCCTCGTGGTCGACGCGACGCAGGGGATACAGGCGCAGACGATCGCCAACGTCTACGTCGCGCTCGATCACAAGCTCACGATCATCCCGGTGGTGAACAAGATCGACCTGCCCGGCGCCGATCCGGAGGCCGTCGCTCGCCAGGTCTGCGACGTGATCGGCTTCGATCGGGAGAACGTGCTGCTCGCCTCGGCCAAGGAGGGCACCGGTACCCGGGCGCTGCTGGAGGCCGTGGTCGAGCGAGTCCCGCCGCCGGGAGGCGATGAGTCCGCGCCGCTACGAGCGCTCGTCTTCGACTCGAAGTACGATTCCTATAAAGGCGTGATCGCCCACGTGCGCGTCGTCGATGGCGCCGTCGAGGGCGACGCGCCGCTGCGCCTGATGTCGGCCAAACGCACCGTCGACGCGCTGGAGGTGGGCAGCTTGACGCCTGGGACGAATCCCCTCGGCCACCTCTTCACCGGCGAAGTGGGCTACGTGGCCACCGGGCTGAAGGACGTGCGCCAGTGTCGGGTGGGCGATACGCTCACCAACGCCGAACATCCCGCGACGGAAGCGCTGCCGGGCTATCGCCAGGCGAAGCCGATGGTCTTCGCCGGCCTCTACCCGACTCAGTCCAACGACTATTCGATGCTGCGGGAGTCGCTGGAGAAGCTCCAGCTCAACGATGCCGCGCTCTCCTTCGAGCCGGAATCGAGCGTGGCATTGGGGCCGGGCTTTCGCTGCGGCTTCTTGGGGCTGCTGCACATGGAGATCGTGCAGGAGCGGCTGGAGCGCGAGTACGATCTGGATCTATTGATCACAGCCCCCAGTGTCGAGTACCAGGTGCGGCGCACCAACGGCGAGGAGATCCTCGTCGATAGCCCGGCTGGGCTGCCGCCGCCGACGGAGGTGCTGGAGATCCGCGAGCCGTGGATGGAGATCTCGGTCGTCTGCCCGGACCGCTACATCGGGGTCGTGATGGAGCTGGTCACCGGCCGCCGGGGCGAGTTCAAGAAGATGGAGTATCTACAGGGAACAGGGGACGAGGAAGAAGGAACGACGGGCGGGGTGCAAGGACTGAAAGGGGAGCAGGCCATGGGGGTAGGACGAGTCATCTTGCAGTACCATATCCCGCTTTCGGAGATATTGGTTGATTTCTACGACCAGTTGAAGTCGATGACGCAGGGCTACGCCAGCCTCGACTACACCCTCTCGCACTACACCGCGGCCAAGCTCGTCAAGCTAGACGTGCTGGTGAACGGCCAGCCGGTCGATGCCCTCTCGCTCATCACCCACGCCGAGAAGGCGCAATGGCAGGGCCGGGCGCTGGTGCAGCGGCTGCGCAGCCTCATCCCGCGACAGCTCTTCGACGTGCCGATCCAGGCCGCGATCGGTGGCCGCATCATCGCCCGCGAGACGGTGCGTGCGATGCGAAAGAACGTGCTCGCCAAGTGCTACGGCGGCGACGTCAGCCGCAAGCGCAAGCTGCTCGAACGGCAGAAGAAGGGGAAGAAGCGCATGAAGCGGGTGGGCAACGTCGAGATCCCGCAGGAGGCGTTCCTCGCGGTGCTTCGGCTAGAGGAGTAGCGGGGTCTACCCGCGTGCCCTGCCGGGTAGGGGCGACCGTATGGTCGCCCTGGGCGTTAGCTCCGCCCTCACCCCCGGCCCCTCTCCCAGAGGGAGAGGGGAGACCGCCAGAGCCTGCCCTGAGCATAGTCGAAGGGTCGGGGTGAGGACTACAGCCGTCTCCGCGCGTACCAGGCCGCGCCGCCCAGAGCGAGGCTACCCGCCGCCATCGCGCCCGCGACGCCGGCCAGCAGGCTCGCGCTGGGGCCCGACGAGCCGGGCGACTCCAGCGGCGTCCCCGCCACCTCCGGCAGCTCCGCGATGCCGCCGACTGCGGTATCCAGTGGGTGCGCCTGGAAGAAGTCCCACATGAGGTCGTTCGCGCTGATCTCCTGCGTCGCATTAGAGGCGCCGGGCCAGGTGTGGCCGTCGCCTTCGACGACGTAGAGCTCCACAGTCGCGTTTTCGGCGCAGTTCTCATAGCGAACTAGACGCACGCTTGCGGTCACCGGAACCAGTACCGGGCCAACGGTGCAGCCGTTGTGTGCCGCCCACTCCGGCATGATCTCGTCCTCGAAGGACCGGAAGATCACGCCGATGGAGCTCGGCCCGCCTTCAAACGGGATGGTTGTATCGGCTGTGCCGTGAAAGGCGATGAACGCGGCGGGCCGCGTCGAAACGCAGCCCGGCTCCGCTGGAAAGCTCGGCGTGAACGGTGGGTAGTAGGCTCCCGCAACGGGCGCGATGGCCGCGATGCGCTCCGAGAGGTTGCAGGCGAGGCGAACCGACATCTGCGCACCGTTCGACATGCCGGTCGAGAAGACGCGCGCAGAGTCGATGCAGAGCTCGGCTTCCAGCTCGTCCAGCATATCGCCGGTAAACGCTACATCGTCGGCCCCCGATGCCGATTTGGTGAAATTGTGGTGGGCCGGGTCGCCCAGCCCCTGGGG
>JACZYW010000006.1 GCA_022570885.1 Chloroflexota bacterium
GGTCGCCCGCTTCCGCGAGCAGCAGAGCAAGGTTGGCGTAGCCGACGGCGCTGCGCGGCTCCAGCTCGATGCCACGCTCCAGTTGGGCGATGCCACCGGCGAGCAACGACGGATCGCCGGTGGCCTGATACGCCTGGCCCTGGACAGCGCCGAGTTGTAATCGATAGATGCCAAGCTGGGGATCGAGATCCACCGCCCGTTGCGCCTGCTCGACAGCCTCCGGCCACCGGCGATGGTTCGCCTGCACCAGGCCGTCGTCGTAGTAGTAGTGACCGAGGTCGATGCGGCCCCAGGCGATCAGCAGCCCTACCATCGCCACCGGCACGACGATGCGCGCGGCGAGCTGCAGCGCACGGCCCGTCCGCAGCCAGCCGAGCGGCACAATGCTGCCGATCTCGTCTCCATTGCCGTCCGCACTGCCACTGCGGGCACTGCCGCCGCGAGCGCTGCGCTCTCGATAGCTCAGCACTGCTATGGCGCCGACGGCGGCCAGCGCGACGAGCGGCCCCTTGAAACCGTTGGGCGCTTCCATCAGGCTGAAGACGCCGAACACGACGAACGCTCCTCCGCAGGCGGCCATGCTCAGCCGCGCATCGCCTTTCGTGTCGCGCATGCCGCGCAGGACGAGCCACGCCAGCGCGCCCGCCAGCGCCAGCATCGCCAGCACCCCCGGCACGCCCATATCGATGGCCGTCTGCAAGAAGCCGTTGTGGGAATGGATGGCGTGCACCCCGAACCTGCCGCTGTACTCTGGATAGAGGAGGCTGAAGAGACCGGGGCCGGTACCGAGCAGCGGGTAGTCGGCCAGCATCTCCGCGCCCGCCCCCATCACGTCCAGGCGGGCCGTGCCGGACTCCCGAAAGAGCCAGATCGGCCGCGCCTCTGTTGATTGCGCCACGAAGCCGGCCGCCAGCAGAACGAGGGCGAACGCGAATCCTGCCGCGCCAACGATGAGCTGCCGGCGCGGCGTCGAGGGACGCAGGCCGGCCAGCCATGCCCGCCCGCCCGGCGTGCCAACGACGAGCGCCAGCGCCATAGCGAAGGCGCCCGCCGCGCCGCCCAGCCAGCTCGAACGCGCCAGCGTGAAGAACATCGCCAGCAGCACGACAACCGTCGCTAGCCCCATCAGCGCCCGCAGCGGCCAGATCATCTTCCGCAGCATGCCGGCGAGAAAGAACGGCAGCGTCATCGCCAGGATGCCGCCGAGCAGGTTCGGATGATCGCCAACGTCATGCACCTTCGGTACCGTCGGCGGTACTAGATCGCCGAACAAGCCGCCGCTGCGAACGGCAGCGCTCAACTGCAACCAGTCCAGGTAGTCGCCGGCCACCACCCAGAGCGCATACACGGCTGCCGCCAGCGCCGCCAGCATGAGGATCCACTCCGCCTGCCAGCGCCGGAACAGCCGGTGATCGGACAGCACGTAGAAGACGCCCATCGCCATCAGTACGGTGAGCGTCACCTCCAGGCTGACGCGCCAGTCGAGCGATGTCGCCGTCGTCAGCAGATAGACCCCAAGCAGCGCCATCAGCGGCGCGTCCAGGGGGCTGCCGCCGGGCAACCGCCGGCCCGCGAGCAGCGTTGCCAGGTACGGGATGAAGACGAGGCCCGTCACCGCGTGCAGCGTGATCGTGGCGCGAAAGGCGTCAATGTCGAGGAACGGTAGCGCTGTGATCAGGTAGAAGCCGAGCCAGGATGCGCCGAGCGCGACCATGGCCACGCGCGCCGCCCAGCGCACATCGTCCGCGGAGACCCCGATCCAGGCTACGAGCGGCAACCGGCTGCTGACCGGCTTCACCCACGGACCCGATGTATCTGGCATGCAGCTATGAACGCCTTGCCTTCGTGCGCATGTTTCCGAGATGTACGGTAGCTGGGCGCGCGCGCGCCCGTCAAACAGACCGGCTCTCCTCGACCAGGATTCGCCGCACCCGCTATCATGAGTTGCCACCCATGAAGTCTGTCCGAGCCATCATCTACGACGCCGGCCGCACGCTGCTGAGGCCCCGGCTGGAATCGCCCGATATCTGGGAATTCCTCAGCGGCCAGCTCGGCGTCGAGTTCGCGCGGGAGCGGCCGCTGCCGGACGTCGGCCACTACTTCTACCAGAACATGATGGGCAAGTACGACTCCGACGCCCGCGCGCGGGGGTTTTGGCGCTCCTACTACGTCAAGGCGATGCACGAGGCGGGCGTCGACGAGACGAACGACCGTTTGGAAGCCGCGGCGAACGCGCTCTACGACTGGTACCAGCGGCCGGAGCACTGGGTGATGTATCCGGAGGTGCCGGAGATGCTCCAGCGCGTCCAGGCGCTCGGCCTGCGCCAGGGCGTCATCTCGGACTGGGGCACCGACCTCGTCCCCATGCTCCACGCCCACGACGTCAGCGACTACCTCGAGTTCGTCGTCGCCTCCGCCGCCGTGGGCGCGGCCAAGCCCCATCCAGATATCTTCCACTACGCCCTTGCGCGCGCCGGCTTGTCGGCCAATGAAGTGCTCTACATCGGCGATTCCTACATCTCGGACGTGCTGGGCGCGCGCACCGTCGGCATCGCCGCCGTCCTCATCGATCGGGAGCAGCGCGCGCCTGAAGTCGATTGCCCCGTCGTCACGTCGTTGCTGGACGTGCTCGAGTTGATCGAGCCGTAGCTCGGAGTATCGGCGGACAGACCTTCCGCCAGAGGCGGACCCGCTTTCAGCGGGAAAGGTCTGTCCCTACATCTGGCCTTGCAGCCCCAACTTCTGGCCATGTAACTCCAACCTCGTAGGGGCCGACCTTAAGGTCGGCCCAGGCTGTTTGCCAGGCCATTCGATAGAGAGAACAAAACTTGTATTGCTAGCCCGCCAGCCGACCGGCGCAGCTCAAAGGAGTTCGGATTGGGCCGCGTCTGACCGGTGGACAGACCTAAAGGTCTGTCCCTACATCTGTTCTTGCAGCTCCAACCTCGTAGGGGCCGACCTTAAGGTCGGCCCGGGCTGTTCGATAAGAGAAGAAACCTGGCTTCGCTAGCCCGCCAACCAACTATTCGTCCACCGCGTCCACAATCTCGATGCGGAATACGAAACCCATGCGGCCTCCCGGCCACTCAGCGTTGAGTTGGAGAAACCACTCACCGGGCGCCAAGGCACCCAGTTCGATCTTCTGCTCCACCGCCGCCTGCAAATCGAACGCTACCGTGGGGTTCGCGTAGAGGTCGTCGATAAAGATATGAATGCCGCTGGCGTAGGACGCTATCTTGTCGACAGGCAGCGGCCTAGCGATTCCGACTGCGGATATCGGGATTTCCGTAAACGCCAGCACCGGTCGAGCGCCAGCCGGAACCATCAATATAGACGTAGGCAGCGGAATGGTGTTGAACGGATGAGCGCTGACATTACAGCCGTCGGCGGACCAATTGGTCGAGATGCGACGCCCATCATCCTGCTGATCGTTGTATCGAAGCGATACGGAGGGCGTATTCGGGGGGCACGGCTGAGGGCTCGAGAGTTTGCCGCTCTCTACCGTCGCGGTTGCCTCCACCGTATCCGTAGCCGCGGGCTGCACAAGGGCAACGCCGCCGCCGCAGGCCAGCAGCGAGACGCCGCCTGCGATGCTGAGTGCAAGGATGATTGCATGTCGCCACAAATTCAACGTTCTCCTACGTGGTTCCAAGCCGCTACGCTAACTCCATCGGGTTGTGGAAGCAGGTGCGCTCGCCGGTGTGGCAGGCGGGGCCGACGGGGTGGACACGGACGACGAGCGCATCGACATCGCAGTCGGCGGCGATGCTCTCCACGTGGAGGACGTTGCCGGACGTATCGCCCTTGCGCATCAGCTTGTTTTCGGCGCGGCTGAACCGCCAGACCTGCTTCGTCTCGCGAGTGCGCTGCACGGCCTCTTCGTCCATGTAGAAGAGGGTCAGCACCTCACCGCTGTCCGCGTCCTGGATAATCGCCGGGATCAGGCCATCACCCTTGGCGAAGTCCAACTGAATCGGTTGCTCATCTGCCATGCAGATCACCCTTCCTTGCTACGCGCCCCGCTTGGACGCGGTAGGATACGCCAGGTAGATGTCGCGGTGGCGACGAGTGCCCCATCTTCAGCCAGCAGCGACCCCTCCGCGAAAATAATTGACCGGCCCTTATGCACCACCCGTCCTTTGCCGATGAGCTTACCCGCTTTCGCCGGCTGGATGTAGCTAATCTTCATTTCGACCGTCAGTGGGGTCATAGTCGGTTCAACCACTGATCTAGCTGCCTCGCCCATCGTAAAGTCGAGCATCACAGCGAGAAACCCACCCTGAACAACGCCTGCGGGGTTATAGAACTCTTCCCGCGCCTGGAACTCCACACGGCTGAAACCCGGCTCCGCCTCGAACTGCTGCATCCCGAGCAACCTGCCCGATGGAGCATCCGCCCCCGGGGAGGACACCGCGTCTCCAGCTTCAGCCATTGCCACGCTCCTCCTCTTACAGCCGCACAGGGATGCCGGCGGCGGCCAGCTCCTGTTTCGTCGCGCGGATGCTGTACGTGCCGAAGTGGAAGATGCTGGCGGCCAGCACCGCGTCCGCCTTGCCTTCGATAATCGCATCGACCATGTGGCTAGGCTCGCCGCAGCCGCCGGAGGCGATCACCGGCACCGGCACCGCCTCGGAGACGGCGCGGGTGAGCGGCAGGTCGTAGCCGGTCTGGTGGCCATCGGCGTCCATCGAGGTGAGGAGCAGCTCGCCGGCGCCGATCTCGACGATCCGCTTCGCCCACTCGACCGCGTCGAGGCCTACCGGACGGCGGCCGCCGTGGGTGTAGACCTCCCACGTGCCGTCCGGCTTGCCTTTCGCGTCGATGGCGACGACGATGTTCTGGCTGCCGAAGCGCTCCGCGCAGGCGGAGATGACTTTAGGATCATCGATGGCGGCGGTATTGAGCGACACCTTATCGGCGCCGAGTTCCAGCAGGAGCCGGACATCGTCGGCGCTGCGCACGCCGCCGCCCACGGTGAAGGGGATGAACACCTGGTCGGCCACCTGGGCCACCATATCGTACACCGTCTGCCGGTCGTCGGAGGAGGCGGTGATGTCGAGGAAGACCAGCTCGTCGGCGCCCTGCTCCTCGTAGATGCTGGCGAGTTCGACCGGGTCGCCGGCGTCGCGCAGCTCGACGAACGAGATGCCCTTCACCACGCGCCCGCCCTCGACGTCGAAGCAGGGGATGATCCGTTTCGTCAGCATGCTAGACCTCGGAGGGCTTAGCCATGTCGGTCATCAGCGTTACCGATCGGAGGGTGCGAGAGGCCGAGCGCCCACGTTAGCTTCGTCTCTAATGCGTATGCATCACGATCTGAGATGCGGCCGGGCGAGAATTGAATCAACCGCCGCTCCAGGGTAGCAAGCTTGGTGCGCACCCACGAAGGGTAGATCAGGCCTGCTTCTCGCCAATCTTGCAATCGAACGTCGGCGGGCCCGCTCTGCGGCTTGCTGGTGACCATGGCGACGATGAGCTCGTCTGTCTGAGCGTTGTACTCCTCGGAGCTGACGACGACGGCTGGTCTGACGCGGGCGGCGGAGAGATCGGTAAAGGGGAAGGGCACGAGAACAACATCACCCCTTGCGTACGCCATAGAGCTCTCTCCAGTTGTCGTACGCCGCGTCCTTCTCGTTGTCCCAGTCGCCGGCGAAGCTGGTCTCTGAAAGCCTCGTCCACGTATTGGCGCTGGCCTTTTCTACGAGCATCCGGTCCAGATCGGCTCGCTTTACGCGGGTCGCTCTGCCGCCCAGCTTGAAGAGGGGCAAGCTGCCTTCACGTGCCCATCGATAAACGGTGGCCCTTGCTACTCGCAGATAGGCGCATGCCTCGGCGATGGTCAGCCACTCGTTCTGAGCGGTCGTCATGATACACTATGATACAACGTGGGAATCTGGCAGGCAACTTCCAAGGTCTGTCAGGGGATGATCCGTTTCGTCAGCATGCTAGACCTCGACCGTCGCCAGCTCGACCGGCTCTTTCACCTGGGGTACCGGCTCGCCGGCTTCCTCGAGCGCCCTGATGAAGCCAGCGATCGCCTCGCGAGCGTTGGCGAGCGCCTCCTCGCGAGTTCGGCCCTCCGCCGTACAGCCAGGCAGCGCGGGCACGCGAATGGTGTAGCCCTGCCCCTCTTCGACAGGCTCAAGGACGACCGTGTAACGCATGACTTACCTCACAACAGTTCTCGGAGCTCCCTGACCAAAGTCCACGTCAAAGCAGGGGATGATGCGTTTCGTCAGCATGCTAGATGAGCTTCCTGACCTAGACCCTTCGCTTCGCTCAGGGTGACAGAACTATGCGTCATTCTGAGCGAAGCGAAGAATCTCGCCACTCTCTCGATAGCTCTTACGACGCGCGGCGCTCATCTGTGATCTCTGCCCACGTGGCATGCCAGGTAAGGATGGCGTCTTGAATGTTCTGTAGCGCCTCGTCTTCGGTCTCACCTTGCGACACGCAGCCGCGAAGCGCGGGCACGTACACTGTGTAACCACCGTCTTCAGAGGGCTCTAGGATCACATCGTAGATCTGGGAACGTTCGTCTGTCATGAGTCGCTCCTTCCAGCTTATTGTACCTCACGAAGCGCGACGCACCGCCGCCAGCGCCTCCGGCAGCGCGACTCGACCGTCGTACAGGGCGAGGCCGACGATGGCGCCCTCCGCCCCTAGCTCGGCCAGCCGCACCAGGTGCGCGACCTCCGCCACGCCGCCAGCGGCGATCACCGCCGCCTCGGACGCGGCGACCATCGTCTCGATCGCTTCGTAGTTCGGCGACTGGAGCATCGCGTCGCGGTTGATGTCGGTGTAGACGAATCGACGCACGCCCAGGTCGGCCAGCCGCCGCAGCAGCGCCTCCGCCTGCTCCTCCGTCGCCTCGCGCCACCCCTCGACGGCGACGACGCCATCGCGAGCGTCGATCGAGACGACGATGCGTTCGCCGTGGCGGCGGCAGGCCTCGGCGGCGAGGCCGGGGTCGCGCACGGCGGCCGTGCCCAGCACCACGCGGTCGGCGCCGGCCGCCAGCCAGCCCTCGATCGCGTCGAGATCGCGCACGCCGCCCGCGACCTGGACGGGCAGATCGACGGCCTCGATGATCTGCCGCACGATGCCGTCGTTGACCGGGCGTCCCTCGCGCGCGCCGTCCAGATCGACGACGTGGAGGCGGAGCGCCCCCTCCTCCGCCCAGCGGCGGGCGACGGCGACCGGATCGTCGGAGAAGACCGTCTCGCGGTCGTAATCGCCCTGCACCAGGCGGACACAGCGCCCGCCCCGCAGATCGATGGCGGGGATTACGTCCATCGGGTATCGCCTCGCGTCACGGACCGCGCCGGTTAGCCACAGCAGGCCGTGAGGAAGTTGCGATAGAGCTGCAGGCCAACCTGGCCGCTCTTCTCCGGGTGGAACTGGGTCGCGACCAAACCGTTGCGGGCGATGACGGAGGCGAACGGCACGCCGTACTCCGTCCGGCCGACGACCAACGACTCGTCCTCCAGCTCCGGGTAGTAGCTGTGAACGAAGTAGAAGTAGCTCTCGTCCGGGATGTCCGCGAAGACCGGGTGGGGGCGAATCTGCTTCACGCTGTTCCAGCCCATGTGCGGCACCTTCAGATCACCATCGGCCGACTCCCGCTCCAGGCGGCGCACACGGCCAGGCACGATGTCCAGGCAGGCGTGCTCGCCCCCTTCTTCGCTGACCGAGAGGAGGGCCTGCATGCCCATGCACACGCCCAGGAAGGGCCGGCCTGCCTGGATGTACTTTCGCAACGGCTCCACCAGGCCGCTCTCCCGTAGGTGGCGCATCGTATCGGCGGCGGCGCCGACGCCGGGCATGATGGCGGCGTCCGCCGAATCGAGCGCGCGCGGATCGGCGGTCACCTCCGGTTGGAAGCCGACGTGCTCGACGGCGCGCGCGACGCTGCGCAGGTTGCCACCGCCGTAATCGAGGACGAGGACACGCTTGGCGGCCATAGCGCGGTCATTGTAGCACGGTCGCGGTGCTATACTCGCCTCGACGATCTAGCGAAGGAGACGCTCGATGGCTGGCGAGAAGAGTGTACTCGTCCAGAAACATTGGTGACACGTAGAATGGTGTCGCTATGCGTATTTTCAGCGGAACAGGAGTAATCGCGATGGCTGCCCCTCGTAACAAGCAAGCCCATTTCGTGGTGCTTACGTGTACCTTCCAGCGAGAAGGCCAATCGGTCACGGCCAAATGCCAAGAGCTCGGGACGACGGCGTTTGGCCGAAATTTGAACCAGGCAGAGAAACGATTGCGAGAGGCGATCCTGCTCCACTTAAACACGCTGGAAGACGTCGGAGAGCGAGCGCGCTTCCTCAGAGAACACAAGATCAAGATGTACACAGACTACCCAGAAGCTGTGCATCCGACCATCCCGACAGAAGTCCTCTCCAAAGCGCAGGTGGTTACGGTCGACAAGGAATTCGCCTTCGTCTAGTAGGCTGTTGCGAAACTCCCCTTCACCCTAGCTCGGTGGGGTGCGGACGCTACTCAGTCGTCGCAGTAGCCGGGACTCGGAAATGAAACGTAGTGAGTGCATGCGTTTTCGGCCATTAAAATGATCACTAGGGGAACGATCAGGATCGCGAAGGTCACCACGAGAGCAGCGACGGTAGGATAGATGGGTGCCCGCGTCCAGATTGTCAGGGCCCCAGCTGCTCCGAAACTACCTAGCAGATGCACCATGAAGGCGAAATAGAAGAGCACTTGGCTGGATGGAGTGCCGTCTGTAAAGTTTGTGAAGTACAGCCAATACTCGAAAAATCCGAGCACGATGAATGTGACGGTGCTCCCTAGCACAACAGGCAATACACGCCACCGACTGGCCGCCCGTTGGACTCGCATGGCCTCATTATCACACGGTCACAACCGTCGCGGTAGACGACGCGCGCCTCTACCACCAGGACCGCCGCTCTCAGAGCGCCCGACAGTAATCGCGGTGCTATACTCCGTCCGAGGACACCACGGCACGGAGGCTCCCCATGGCTACCGACGTCGACCAGGAGCTGCAACGCGCAAAGCTGCGCGTCGAGGAGCTGCGCGCGCAGCTCTCCTACCACGACTATCGCTACCACGTCATCGACCAGCCCGAAATCAGCGACGGCGAGTACGACGAGCTGATGCAGGAGCTGCGCTCCCTGGAGGAGGCGCACCCCCAGCTCATCACGCCGGAGTCGCCCACCCAGCGCGTGGGCGGAGCGCCCGTCGAGGCGTTCGGCATCGTCGAACACCGGGTGCCGCTCCTCAGCCTCGCCAACGCCTTTAGCGAGGAGGAGCTCCGCGCCTGGCATCGACGCGCCACCGGCCTCGCCGAGACGGAGAGCTTCGCCATGGTCTGCGAGCCGAAGATCGATGGCCTCGCCGTCGCGCTGGAGTACCGCGAGGGGCAATTCGCCGTCGGCTCCACGCGCGGCGACGGCCGGCGCGGCGAGAACATCACCCAGAACCTGCGCACCATCCGCAGCATCCCGTCGCGCCTCTCGAAGCAGGGACTGCCGGCTCGCTTCGAGGTGCGAGGCGAGGTGTTCATGACCCGCGCCGGCTTCGAGCGGATGAACCAGGAACGGGCGGACCGCGGCGAGCCGCTCTTCGCCAACCCGCGCAACTCCGCCGCCGGCGCCGTCCGACAGCTCGACCCGCGCGTGACCGCTGAGCGACCGCTCGATTGCTTCATCTACGCCCTCGGCTGGGCGGAAGGCGACGCGACGCCGACGAGCCACTGGGAGACGCTCGAATGGCTGAGCGAGCTGGGGTTCAAGACCAACCCGGACAGCGCCCGCTACAAGAGCATCGACCGGGTCTGGCGTCACTGCCGCCAGTGGGCGGAGAAGCGCGATGCGCTCGATTACGAGATCGACGGCATCGTCGTTAAGGTAGACGACCTGCGGCTGCACGAGACGCTGGGCGTGGCGGGCCGCGAGCCGCGCTGGGCTATCGCGTTCAAGTTCCCGCCTACCCAGCGAACCACCAAGCTGCTGAAGATCAGCGTCAACGTGGGGCGAACCGGCAGCATCAACCCGTACGCGGAGCTTGAGCCGGTGAACATCGGCGGCGTCACCGTGAAAATGGCCACGCTCCACAACGAGGAGGACATCCGGCGAAAGGACATCCGCACCGGCGATACGGTGATCGTCCAGCGCGCGGGCGATGTGATCCCCCAGGTCGTCGGGCCGGTGCTGAGCAAGCGCACCGGCAAGGAGAAGCGCTTCCGGCCGCCCAGGAAGTGTCCCGCCTGCCGCACCAAGCTGGTGCGGCCCGAAGGCGAGGTGATGCGCTACTGCCCCAACCGCGACTGCTCCGCGCAGGCCTTCCGCCTGCTCACCCACTTCGTCTCTCGCGGGGCGATGGAGATCGACGGCGTGGGCGAGCAGCTTTCGCTGACGCTGCTCCAGGCAAAACTGGTCAACAACCCCGCCGATCTCTACTTCCTGACGAAAGAGCAGCTACTGACGCTGGAGCGCATGGCCGAGAAGAGCGCCCAGAACGTGCTGGACGCCATCGACGCCAGCCGCGGGCGACCGCTGGGCCGCGTGCTCTTCGCGCTGGGCATCCGCCACGTCGGCTCGGAGACGGCGGCGCTGCTGGCGCAGCACTTCGGCAGCATGGAGGCGCTGGCACAGGCGACCCAGGAGGAGCTGGCAGCGGTACCCTCCATCGGGCCCGTCGTGGCCGAGAGCGTCCACGGCTACGTTCGCGACAAGGCGAACCGGCGGCTGATCGAGAAGCTACAGCGCGGCGGCGTGCGCATGGAGGCCGAGGCGCCGGCCACCCGCGAAGGGCCGCTGAGCGGCGAGACGTTCGTGATCACGGGCACGCTCGCCTCGATGAGCCGGACCGATGCGGAGACGCGCATCCGCTCGCTCGGCGGCGCGACCGGCTCGAGCGTCACCCGCGCCACCGGCTACCTGGTGGCGGGCGAGAACCCCGGCTCGAAACTAGCGAAGGCCCGCAAGCAGGACACGAAGATCCTGAGCGACGAAGAGTTCATGGCGCTGCTGCGCCGCCACGGCGCGGCGTGAAGAGGGGCCGCCAGCAACGCTTCGAGAAGGGCGGCGAAGCCTTTCCAAGCACAAAAGGCTATCTTTTTCGTCCACCCTCTTCACAGATGACCGGCGCTCCGCTATAATCGCTTCGCGCACAGTTCTCTGGTGGATCTATCGCAAGCGTAGGAACGCGTCTTGTATAACCCGTTAACCGCTCTGCTCGGCATCTTCTCCCACGATATCGGCATCGATCTGGGGACGGCGAACACCCTGGTCACGGTGCGGGGCCGCGGCATCGTCATCGACGAGCCCTCCGTCGTCGCCATCGACAAAGTCTCCAAGAAGATCCTCGCGATCGGTTCGGAGGCGAAGCGGATGGTCGGCCGCACGCCAGCCAACATCGTCGCCATCCGCCCGCTCAAGGACGGCGTCATCTCCGACTTCGAGGTGACGGAGCGGATGCTCCACTACTTCATCCGCTCCGTCCACACACGCTTCGGTCTCGGCTTCCCGCGGCCGCGCGTGGTCATCGGCATCCCCAGCGGCGTGACCGAGGTGGAGAAGCGAGCGGTGCACGACGCGGCGATGAACGCCGGCGCCCGCGCCGTCTTCCTAGTCGACGAGCCGATGGCGGCCGCTATCGGCTCTGGCCTGCCGGTTATGGAGCCGCACGGCTGCATGATCGTCGATATCGGTGGCGGCACCACGGAGGTGGCGGTGATCGCGCTCGGCGGCGTCGTCGTCAGCACCTCCATCCGCGTCGCCGGCGACGCGATGGACCAGGAGATCATCGCCTACGCCCGCCAAGTGCACAACATGCTCATCGGCGAGCGGATGGCGGAGGAGATCAAGCTCGAGGCCGGCTCCGCCTATCCGGCGGAGGAGGAGGAAGATACGATCGAACTGCGAGGGCGCGACTTGGCGACCGGCCTACCAAAGTCGGTCGAAGTGAGCACGGTAGAGCTCAGAGACGCGCTCTCCGGCTCAATCGGCGCCATCGTAGAAGCGGTCCGCTCCACGATCGAGATCACGCCGCCAGAGTTGGTGGCTGACCTCATGTACCGAGGCATCGCGCTCACCGGGGGAGGCGCGCTTCTGCGCGGCCTGGACCGGCGGCTGGCCCAGGAGACCAAATTCCCGGTGTACGTAGCGGAAGACCCGCTCGGCAGCGTCGTGCGGGGTACCGCTGAGATGCTGGAGGAGACGGAGATGCTGGCCAAGGTCCAGGCCAGCCTGACAGCCCGCAAACCGCCTAGGTAACAGCGCGAAGCAATCAGTTCGTCATCACAGGGCGCGCCGCGCGGGCGCGCTGCCGTCGGCGTTCCAGGGAGACGAAACCATGCACGTCCGCACCCGCACCTGGCTCAGCTTTGTCGTCGCAGCCGGCCTCCTCCTCATGGTGAGCAGCCGCTTCGCCTTCTTCGAGCCGCTGGAGAACGCCGCGCTCCAAGTGGCGGATCCCGTGGAGACCGCCCTGCGCGACGCCACCCGGCCGGTGGCCGACTTCGTCAACAACTTCACCGACGTCAACCGTCTCTCCGATGAGAACCACGCGCTGCGGACGGAGAACGAGCGGCTGGCGGCTGCGAACGCTCGCCTCCAGGAGGTGGAAGGCGAGAACCGGCAGCTACGCGCGCTCCTGGATATCCGGCCGTTACTGACGGGGCAAGATTTGGTCCCCGCCAACGTCTTCGCCCGCGAGCCCAGTAACCTCGAGGAGCTCATCGCCATCGACCGTGGACGCGCCGATGGGCTGCGAGAGGGGATGGTGGTGCTCACCAGACAGGGTAGCCTGGTGGGTACCATCTCCCGCGTACTGGAAAACGCCGCGTGGGTCACGCTGATCACCGACCCCACCAGCGCGGTCAGCGCCCTCATCCAAGAATCGCGGGCGCAAGGGGTCGTCGTCGGCGCGCCCGATGGCACGCTCACCATGGAGTTCGTGCAGGAGACGGCCGAAGTGAAAGAAGGCGACCTGGTGCTGACCTCTGGCCTTGGCGGCCGCCACCCTGCGGGTGAGCTCATCGGCCAGGTGGTGGAGGTAGAAGGAGCATCGCAGGAGCTATTCCAGACCGTGCGCGTGCAGCCGCTGGCTGACCTATCGCGATTGGAGGCGGTGCTGGTGCTGGCAAGCTTCCTGCCTCAGGAGACACTCGAGCCGTGAGTACTGCGGTAGGATTCGTGCTCGTCGCGATCGCCGTGGTGCTGCAGGTCTCGGTACTGCCGGCGTTCTCGATATTCGGCGCCACGCCCAACCTGCTGATCGTCCTCCTCGTCGCCTGGATGACCGTTCGCAGCCAGCAGGAGGCGCTGCTGCTCATCCCCGCCGCCGGATTCGCGCAGGGGCTGCTCGACAGCCAGCCGCTGGGGCTGGCGATGCTGGCGCTGGCGCCGCTGATCCTGATGACGGAGGTGCGCGAGCTTAAGCTGGTGGAATCCAACCTGCTGCCAGCGGTGATACTGACTGCACTAGCCACGCTCGTATACGAAGGCGTGATGATGCTGACGTTGGCCGTGACGGGCGAACGCATGGACTGGCTGGCCGGGCTTCGCGATGCCTTGCTGCCGGCGGCCATCGCGAACGTACTGCTGCTACTCCCAGTGTACGGTCTGGTGCGACTCGCAAGTCTGGACCTCCGACGCCAACCAGCATTCTAACGCCACCGCGGCAAGGACGCGGCGGAAAGCGCAGGCAAGATGCAACTGCCCTCCGATAACCGGCGCCGCTGGCGCTCGCGTGGCCGACATCGGCCGCAAGGCGAGATCTTCCGCCAGCGCTTCCTCCTGCTGAAGATGCTGATCGTCTTGCTCTTCGGCGTCCTGGTCCTCCAGCTAGTACGCATGCAGATCGTCGAACACGACGCCTACCAGGAGCGGGCGGAGTTCAACCGGCTGCGACTGATCCCCGACTTGTCGACCCGCGGCCTGATCTTCGATCGGTACGGGGAGCAGCTCGTCTACAACGTCCCGATCTTCTCCGCCGCCGTGATCCCCGCCGACGTGCCCAAAGACCAGTTGGGGACGGTTGCGGCAGCGCTCTCGAGTATCACCGGCGTGCCTTCCCAAGAGATCACAGAGCAGATCTTGGCGGGGCAGGCGGGAAACAACCCCTTCACGCCCGTGGTGGTGCAACAGAATGTGGACGAGGAGACGGCCTTCCTCCTGCGAGAGCGGCTGCCGGAACTGCCCGGCGTGCAGGTGCTGGTAGAATCGATGCGCTCCTACCCATCGGGCACCCTCGCGTCCGTGTTGCTCGGCTACGTCGGCCGGATCAACGCGGACGAGTACGCATCGCTGCAGAACAGCGGCTACCAGCTCAACGATCGGCTGGGCAAGACCGGCGTAGAGCTCATCTACGAATCGACGCTGCGGGGCACGACCGGCTACCGTCAGGTGGAATTCGATGTCACCGGCCGGGAGATCCGCACCATCCGCTCCGTCCCGCCTCGCCCTGGCAGCAACCTGGTGCTCTCGCTCGACCTCGACCTCCAGCGCCAAGTCGAAGCGATCCTCCAGGATGCGATGGGCGACTCCACGAACGGCGTCGCCGCTGTCATGGACGTGAACACCGGCGAGATGCTAGCCATGGTCTCGCTCCCGTCGTACGACAACAACCTGCTCACCGATCCGGTCGACGAGGAGGCGTACTTACGACTCCTCAACAACCCGGCGAAGCCGCTCGTGAACCACGCCATCGCCGAGGTGTACCCGCCCGGGAGCACTTTCAAGGAGGTCACGGGCACCGCCGCCCTGCAGGAGGGGGTGGCGACGCCCGATACGCGCATCACCAGCCGCGGCTACATCACCGTCCCCAACGAGTACAACCCCGGCGAGGTGTATATCTACCGCGACTGGGCCGTCCTGGGCACGCTCGACTTCTACGGGGGGCTGGCCCAGTCGTCCGACGTGTACTACTACTATCTCTCAGGCGGCTACTTCCAGGACGGCGTGCAGGTCTTCCGCGGGCTGGGAGCGAAGCGGCTGGCCGCCTACGCCCGCGAGTACGGCCTGGGCGCGATCACCGGCATCGATCTGCCGGGCGAGGCGGCGGGCCTGGTACCGGACCCCACATGGAAGCAGGAGACCCTCCACGAGCCCTGGACCCTTGGCGACACCTACAACTTCGGCATCGGCCAGGGATACCTCGCCGTCACGCCGCTGCAGCTCCTGCGGGTGACGGCGGCCGTCGCCAACGGCGGCGATGTGCTCGTCCCACACGTCCTCCGTGGAGTGATCGACGAAGATGGCAATATCCTCCGGCGAGTGGAGCGAGAAGTAGCTCAGGCACTCAGCATCTCCGACCGCAACCTGGCAGTCATGCGCGAGGCGATGCGGCAGGCGGCGGAGACGGGTACCGCCCGAAGCGGTGCGAGCCGGTTCGTCACCATCGCCGGGAAGACGGGTACGGCGGAGTTCGGCCCGCAGCCTGACGAAGGCGAGGATCACCCGACTCACGGCTGGTACACCGGCTTCGCCCCCTTCGCTAATCCAGAGATCGCCGTCGTGGTCTTCTTGCAGCAGGGCAAGGGTTCGCGCGACGCCGGGCCAGTCGCCAGCCAGATCTTCGACTACTACTTCGGCCGCGAGCGTCTGGCAGAGGAGCGCCTGACGCCATGAACGCCCGCACCATGCGGCTCCGCGACCTCGACCCGATCCTGATGCTGGCAGCGCTGGCGTTGGTGACCCTGGGCGCGCTTCTCATCCACAGCGGCACGCTCAACCGCTTCGGGCCGCCCAGCGTCTCCGATTTCTCCCACCCGGTAGTGCGCCAGGGGGTCTTCGCCGCGGTCGGCCTCCTCCTCGCGCTCGTCATCGCGCGCATCGACTATCGGGCGCTGGGATTCCTCACCCCCACGCTCTACGTCGTTAGCATCGCCTCACTGCTCTTCGTGCTCGTCGTGGGCGAGGAGACGTTCGGGTCGCGACGCTGGATCCTGGTGGGCGGCACGCCGGTGCAGCCGTCGGAGATCGCCAAGCTGGTCGTGATCATCGCGCTGGCGAAATACCTATCTGACCATCAGGAGTCGATCGGCACGCTGCGGGTATTCCTCACCTCGCTCGCGCTGGCGGCGGTGCCGGCGGCGCTGGTCCTTGTCCAGCCGGACCTGGGTTCGACGGTGATCTTCGCCGTGATCTGGCTGGGGATGGTGACCGTGGCCGGGGCGAACTGGCGGCATCTGCTGGGCCTATTCACCACCGCGGTCATCGCCGCGCCGTTTCTGTTCGTCGCGCTCCGAGGCTACCAGCGAGAACGCATCTCCCTCTGGTTGGACCCCGAGAGCGACCCGCTGGGCGCCGGCTTCAACATCCTCCAGGCCAAGATCAGCATCGGCTCCGGCGGCGTTTTCGGGAAGGGGCTGACGGAGGGGAGCCAGACGCAGCTCGACTATCTGCGCACGGAGACCACCGACTACGTATTCAGCATCCTGGGCGAGGAGCTGGGCCTGGTGGGAGCGCTACTGCTCTTCGGGCTGTTCATGCTGCTGCTCTGGCGAGGGCTGCGCGTCGCGGAGCTCTCCCGCGACCTCTTCGGCCGGCTGATAGCGATAGGGATCGTGGTCTTCATCCTGCTTCAGACGTTTATTAACGTGGCCGTGAACATCGGGATGTTGCCGGTGACGGGCATCCCGCTGCCGTTCGTCAGCCAGGGAGGCAGCTCGCTCATCACCTTCTTCATCGGCCTGGGCATCATGCAGAGCATCTTGCTGCGCCACCGTCGGCTCAGCTTCCGCACCTTCTACGAACCGTAGCGCGAGCGCCACTCCAAGCCGTCGTTGTAGAAATAAGGCCTCTCGGAGCTAAGCGAGGAAGTATCAACTTCGATGTCTACCGTGGCAGGACGACTAATTCCCCGATCATGGCAGGGCGAGTTGGGCTAAGACGAGGCACGCCTCATGGCGCCCAGGGGAGGGCCCGGGCGCCATGAGGCTGTGCGCTGCACTAATCGGGTAAGGCCGCAGTTAACCCCCTGGCCTGGGCAACACGACGATCTCGGCCGTCATTGTCGGTGCGTGAGTGCCGCAGATGAGCCGGTACACGCCGGCCTTCTCCAGACTCACAGAGAGGTCGTATTCGCGTCCCCTGTTCATCACCACAACGTCGCCAACGATGTTGCCGTCTGGGTCTTCAATCCATGTCTCGTGCGTGTTTCCGTTGAGGACGAAGATATGCAGGCCCAGCGTATCACCCTGGCGGGCGACCATCTGTCCAGGTGTCCACATGTATGACGCAACCTGCCACTTGTCTGGATTGTCCGGGTCGTAGTCACCCGGAGCCTTGTATCCAAAGCCAGCGGACAGCGTCGAGGGGTCGACATCCGGCGGGGCAAGATCGTCAACGCTCGTCGAGCCCTTGACCTCGAATGCCGTAACTTCGATCAGATGATTGGTGGGTGGCGGTAGCAGAGCCGCCAGAGCGGCTTCGACTTCCGCAGCGGTGTCGCCGTTGTCTGCCCCATCAGCGCACGCGACGAACGCAAACGTGAGAGTCAGAGCCAGAGCGAGAGCAGCGAAGATCATACCTATTCGCCATGTACGTTTCATCGGTTTGCCTCCTTGTCCGAACTCGTTCTACTTATGGATCATAGAAGCCATCCCGCGATGCAACTACGGACGAAGGGCGGGAATGAGTCCCACCCGGGAGGGGACTAAAGTCTGGGGACCGGCTAGTCCTGCGCTAGGTCGCGCGCTCGGCCGCGCGGGCCTTGAGGGCGGCTTCTACGCGGTTTCGCACCTGCAGCTTGGTGAGGATGTTGGTCACGTAGTGCTTGATGGTCTTCTCACTCAGGTAGAGCTCGGCCGCGATCTCCTTGTTGGTTTGGCCCTGGGCGATCCGCTCGAGGATTTCTTGCTCCCGCGCCGACAAGTCCGGCAGGCCCGCCGGGCGGTTCTTTGCCATTTCGGTCAAGATCCGACCGGCCATCCCTGGCGCGACGTACGTTTCTCCAGAGTGTACTGCCTGCACGGCGGCGACGAGGTCGTCCGCCGTCACCCCCTTCACGATGTAACCACGGGCACCTTGCTTCAGGGCCAGGAACAGGGTTTCTTCGTCCTCGCTCACCGTCAGGATCACGACCTTGCAGATCGGTACTTCTGCCTGCAACTGGGGCAGGATATCCAGGCCGCTTCCGCCCGGCATGCTGACGTCCAAGAGGAGGACGTCGGGGAGCGTCTCGCGGGCCTTCTCCAGGGCTTCGGCGGCGGTGCTGGCCTCCGCTACGACCGTCATCTCGGGCGTGTTGAGAGTCTGAATCACGCCCCGACGGAAGAGCGCGTGATCATCGGCGACGAGCAACCTGATGGGTTCGGTCATGGCATGTACTCCTCGTCTGCCGGGATCCGGGCAACTACGCGGGTGCCAGATCCGGGTTGTGATTCGATGCTCAAGGAGCCGCCCAGCAGCTCCGCGCGCTCTCGCATGCCGCGGATACCTAATCGTGCTCGTTCTCCTCGCTGTCGTTCCCGCACTTCATTCGGATCGAAGCCGATCCCATCGTCGGTGACCTCTATTTCGAGCCAACCGCTTCGCAGCGAGACGCTCACGGTCTGCGTCGCGGCCTGGCCGTGGAGGAAGGAGTTGTTCAGCGCTTCCAGGATGATGCGGTAGGTCGTGGCTTTCGACGCGACAGAGAGCTGTGCTCCAGAAGCTTCTGTCCGGCAGGAAACGGCGCGGCCCGTCCTTTGGCTGAAATCGGCCAACGCCCGCGAGACGATGGCGGCCGCGTCGAGTTCCTCCAAGTCAGGGATGCGGATCTCACTGGAAATGTTCCGCAAGTCGGCTAGGGCGCTCTCGACGGACTGGCGAAGCAACGCCCAATCCTCTTGCTGCTCCGGACGAGATGCCCCAGAGAGGTGATCCAGCCGCAGCAGTGCCACGGCCAGATTCTGAGCCGGTGCGTCGTGAAGATCCTGGGCGATGCGCCCCATCACTTGCTCTTCGGTCTGAACGTTGGAAGCGCTCGCGGCGCGCACCTGCTGTGTAAGCTTCCGAAGCCCGGCGTTCTGCCTGCGGATGGTGACGCTGGCCTGGCGCACCATCCCGTTGAGGATCAGAAACATGACCAGCGTCGCAATGGCGACGATGATCCAGCCCTTAATCTGCGAAGTCCGCAGCTCGCTCAGGATCTCATCTGGGAGCTGGTAGAACTCCGAGACAGCGATGACGCGGCCGGTCTCGTGCGAACGCACCGGAGCGTAGGTCTCAAGGAGCTCGCTCCAGCGTTCCCGTTCAAACTGGTTCTCCGCTTCGTCCAGGTTGCTGATATGCGCGGAAACCTGGCCGTCCGCCGCGTCCTGATAGTAGCCCGTTACGGAAAAGGCTTGCCCCAGCAGCCGATCGTCTGTTGCGTAGACTACTTTTCCACCGAGAGTCCAGATCTTGTATGAGACGATCCTCTCACCAAGGGCGGTGTCCGTAAGCAAGCTGTCCAGTGCACTGACGCTCTCAGGTGGCAGCGTGGAGCTTCGTTCCAACGACTGGAGGAGCGGGCTCACGAAGCTATCAACATACAAGGCGTTCGTCGCTGCAGCCCGCTGGATAACCAGGTTCTTAATTTCACCCACGGTCCAGCCACCAATGACCAGAGCGCCGGAGACGAGGACCACGACGCTGAACACCAGAAATCTCAGCTCGAGAGGAGCGGACCATGCCCGTCGTGCGGCTGCCAGACCTCTGGTTCGCGCGCCCCGCAACCGGGCCATAACGCCGCGATCTCTCCCAAGATGCAGAACGCCAGTGCTCTGCGCCGTCTCCAGTTCGTGCATAAGAATCGCCCTTTCCTTAAGCGTTACACGAGCGCAGATACAATCGAAAGGGCCGAGTGCCCCAGAACGAGAGGACAAACGGCCCCTTCAGCCGGAATAGGGCAGGCCTAGCAGTGTTTCGCTTGCCGGGAATGACGCGCCTGCCGGGTGTGTACCCCCTTACTTCGCCGCGCTCTCCTCAACGACGCCGATGTGCAACGTCCGCAGCTGCCCCTTCGTGACGGGCATCCCGCTGCCGTTCGTCAGCCAGGGAGGCAGCTCGCTCATCACCCCACTCATCGGCCTGGGCATCCAGCTCCGCCACCGGCACCTCAGTTTCCGCACCTTCTACGATCCGTAGCGGACAGCAAGACGCCTACATGGCCCCCGCTCGCAGGGCCATTCGGCCCCTTGGTCAGGGGGCCGAATGTCGCTAACATCGATATGCGCACGCCGGTATGTAATCCCGGTCACAATACTCAGTAAGTAGCGGCGCTATGGTTCCTCCTAGCGAGTTCAAAGCAGAGGAGGTAACAGCATGAGACGCCCATTGTACCTAGTTCTGGGCCTTCTCGCGGTTCTGGCGGTCGGAATCGCGTGCGGCGACGACGGAGAGCCGGAAGTCCCGACGCCCGGCGCAACCGCGGCTCCCACCGCCGAGGTAGGCGGCGAGATCGACTTCGCTGCCGCCAGCGGCATCGAAGGGGGCGACGCCGAGTTCAACTTCGCGGCGCTCATCTGGCAGGGGTACTGGCTCTCGCGAGACCATTTCGGGCCCTTCGTCATGGCCTCGGGCATGGGCATCCCATTCGAGCCGCCCATGGACCAGGTGATGATGGCGATCGGGATGATAGCGCAGAACCCAGATGACCCCGTCACCATCCCGCAGAACATGATGCCGCTACAGGCAATCTTCGCCTCCGGCAGTCCAGATCTGGTCAACGACCCCAGGGACTTCGATCCTCTGGACTTCGAGGCCTTCCGTCTCGACCCCAGCACCTTCAACGAGACGGTGACGGTTCGAGGCCAGGCGGAAACGATGCTCAAGGAGAGCCAGTGGGCCCACAACTTCGCCTCCGCCCATTTCGGAGACCCAGCGGACGACTTCGGCGCCCTGCAGCGCTTCATCGGGATGATGGTCTCGATGCTCGCCCAGATGCAGGGCCAGTACGCCATGCAGAACTTGCTCGGTGACGACGGTCTCTACCTGGACTCCGACGGCACGCTGGACTACACCGGCAACTGGGTCATGCTCCACACGCTCTCAGACATCGCTGGCCTGACCGGAGAGCAGGGCGGCCGCTACGCGAACCCGGACGTTCACCCCATGTTCGAGGACGCGGCGAGCCAGCTCTTCCGCACCCTGGAGGAGCGCCAGCCGGAGTCCGCTCAGGAAGCGGCAGCCGCCATCCGGGCCGTCATCTACCGCGCCTCGACCGCCACGGACAGCGATGTCCGCGATGACGCGCTGGCCAAGGCGAGCGCCATCGCCGACGGTCAGCTGCTGGACGTGAGCTCCGGCGACGTCGTCGAGAACGCCGCCGCCATCGCCGGCCTCATCGCCGTCGCCGCCGTCGAAGACAGCGGGCTGTACCGGGACGCGGCGGACTTACTGTTCCAACGCCTCTCCGATGATTTCGACGCCGACCTCGGGATCTTCACGTCCAAGGACGTCTACAACGTGGACGAAGTAGGCTGGATCATCGGCGGGCTGAACGCCCTCGTGCAGGAGGGCAACGACGCCAGCAGAGGGCCGGCCGGCCGGATGCTCCTCGCCTTCTACGAGAACACGATGAGCCTGGCCGGCATGCAGCTCTCCGCCCCGCCGGGCAAGAGCGGCGCTATGGCGGGCGAGTTCGAGATGAGTCTGCCCAGCGTCGTCTACTACCACCCGGCTGACACGCCGCCGCCACCCATAGCCGGCAAGCTGACGGTGCCCGCCGAGGAGATCACCTGGGACGGCAACGCATGGGAAGTGACCAGCGACCGCTTTGTCACCGGCGGAGCCATGCACCTGGCGAACGAGCTGAACTGGCTCGGGCCACACCTGGGATCGATCCCCTTCCCGTCGGTGAGCCCTTAGGGAGGCAGCGGTAGCCCTCACCCCCGTCCCCTCTCCCACTGGGAGAGGGGCGATCAGGAGATCAGTCAGCACTCTCGATAGGTCGGGGTGAGGGCGAGCCGTGACAGAGGCTTGACCCCCCCCATGCGCTGTGGTAAACCATAGTCCCTCAGGAGAGGAGCGCAGCGCGATGCTCTCCAGCCCATTGGCCGGCATTCTACGAGTAGGCGTGGTTCTGCTCGCGGCGGGCGCCCTAGCGGGAGGCGTCTACCTGCTCGCCCAGGCCGACGACGAGCGAACCGCCTCCAGCCTCGAAGCGCCCACCGCCATTGCAGCCGCGCCCGGGCCGCTCTCGCCGCCCGCCGACATCGGCACACCACCAGCGATCGATACCTCCAACTGGCTGAAGTACAGTAGCACCTACGGATACTCCTTCAGCTACCCGCCCGATTGGATATTACTGGAGTTTCCTGAGACGGACTCGCCAGTACCCGACGGACAGCCGGGGCAGTCGATCTGGCTGATGAATCCAGCATTCGAGAATGCGCGTCGGATTGCTCTTGCCGAGAGAGGCGGACTACCGGGCGGTTTTGAACCCCCTGCAAGATCCGTGAAAGTAGAGATTAACGTGCTTCCCACAGGTCCCGTAGTTGGCGGGCATTTTGATGCGGCTAGCTTCTCCGAATTCTGCGAAAACAATATTGTTCCGCCAGAACACCTGAGAGGGGCCACGCTCAGAGCACTGGAAGGGGCCGCCGCCGGTCGGCAGGCGGTCCACTGCCTACCCATCGCCGCAACAATCGGAGACCTAGAGGCACCCGCTCTCACGGTCTGGTTTGAACTCGCCGAGAAACGAACTCTACGAATTAACCCTCGTATGGTTCAACCCACAGCAGAAGAGGCGGCACAGGTGCTATCGATCGTCGCTTCCATCTTGTTTGAACCAGCGCCATGAGACGAGTGCTAGTAATCCTAGTCGTAACTGTAGCTACGGTGAGCGTGTTACCGCGCGACGCACTCGCAGCTCAGTCCGGAGACGGCCAGCCACACATCGCCCGGCTGCCATGGCTTGCAACCGAAGGCCGTGTGCTGACAACAGGATGGGGCGGATGCACAAGTTTCGGCAGCCACTGTCCAGGAAACCCAGATCAATATGCTGTGGACTTTGCTGCAGCCGGCTCGCCGTCCCCGCCATTCAACGCGTACGCTGCTACTGAGAGCGACGTTGCGTCATGTCAGGATACGTCCACCGGCGGTCACATCGCGGTTGTGACTCGCATCGACGGAAAGACGGAGAGGTATGTCCACTTAGCTGGTTGTCCGTCGGCTGGTACTCACTTGGAACAGGGTGATTTGATAGGACTTGCGGACGGCTCAGGCTCCTCATCCACCGGAGCACATCTCCACTTCGAGCTACGAAATACTTCCTCAGGTCCAACTGTCAAGTTCGAACTGTCAGGTCTGGAGAATAAGTTCTGTGCATTTGCCCTACGCGCCCAGTGCGGTGGGGTGACCTACCAGGGCCAAACGTACACCTCCGACAACGCTGGCCCGGGGGTGGGCGCGCCGAGCCCGCAAAATGGCAAGATGCGCTTCTCCTACATCGCCGGCGGGCACAACGCCGAGGACTGCGCGCCGGGAGAGGAAGCCTGGGACTGCTACGGCTCCAGTGTGGAAGCTGGCGGCGTTGGGCCCAAGGCCTTCCACGCCGCCAGCGCCGGCGACTGGGCCTGGCACCAGTGGTTCGTGTCCCCAGATCTGGTCTGGCACGCCCTCAACATGCCGGACGCCTGTTCCTGAGCGCCCTTCGCCTACGTGATCCCGAACCAGTACTTCATCTCGTGGCTCAATAACGCCAGTCAGCTAGGCCAGCCTCGCTCCCAGGTGGTCTTCACGTGGCCCGGCATCTGGAGCCAGACCTTCCGTTTCGGCTACATGTGGTCGGCCCAGTACGGCGCGAACCCCACTATCGTCTTCAATGTCGACACTACTACCTGCTTCTGATACGCGGTCCTAAGCCGCTCGCGCCCCCTACTTCGCCTCGGGCTCCTCGACGACGCTGATGTGCAGCGTCTGTAACTGCTCCTCCGTGACGGGCGAGGGGGCGCCGGTCATCGGATCGGAGGCGTTCTTCGTCTTCGGGAAGGCGAACACCTCGCGGATGTCGTCCTCGCCGGCGAGCTGGGCGACGATGCGGTCGATGCCGGGCGCGAAGCCGGCATGGGGCGGCGCGCCGTACTCGAACGCCTCCAGCATGTGGCCGAAGCGAGCGCGGACATCCTCCTCGCCGATGCCGAGCAGCCGGAACACCCGCTCCTGCTGCTCCCGTTGGTAGATCCGCACGCTGCCGCTGCTCAGCTCGTAGCCGTTGCACACCAGGTCGTAGGCGCGGCTGCGGATGCGCGCCGGGTCCGACTCGAACAGGTGCAGGTCCTCCTCCATCGGCGCGGTGAAGAGGTGGTGCGAGGCCTCCCAGCGGTCGTTTTCGTCGTTCCACTCGACGAGGGGGAACTCGGTGATGTAAGCGTAGTGGAGCGTCTCCGGATCGGCCAGCTTGAGGCGCGCGGCGACCTCGCGACGGAGGCCGTCGAGCGACGGCTTCACCCGCTGCACGGAGCCCGGCTCCAGCTTGCGCATCCCGCCTCCGCCCGCGACGAGCAGCAGCAGGTCGCCTCGCTTCGCACCGGCGAGTTGGGCAGCGCCTCGCAGCAGCTCCGGCGAGAGGTACTTGGCCACCGGCGAGCGCACGTCCTCCACCGTCAGCGAGCCGATATCGCCTTCGCCCAGCAGCGCGATCGAGACGAGCCCCTTGGCGCCGTAGCCCTGGACGAACGTGGTGAGCTTATCGATCTCCTTGCGGGAGAACTCCGCGCCGCCGGGGACGCAGATGCCCTCTACGGACCCGCCGCTGCCGACGGCGTTGCTGAAGACGCCGAACTCCGAGGAGGCGGCGAGCTCGCTCAGGTCGAAGAGCTCCATCCCATAGCGTAAGTCGGGCTTATCGGTGCCGAAACGGCGCATCGATTCCTCGAACGTGAGGCGGGGGAACGGCGTGACCAGCTTCAGGTCCGGCCGTACCGCCCGCGCCAGGCTGGTAAACAGCTCCTCGAAGAGCGAGAGGATGTCCTCTTCGGAAGCGAAGCTCATCTCCAGATCGAGCTGGGTGAACTCGGGCTGGCGGTCGGCGCGCAGGTCTTCGTCGCGGAAGCAGCGGGCGATCTGGAAGTAGCGCTCGAACCCGGCCACCATGAGCAACTGCTTATACTGCTGCGGCGATTGAGGCAGCGCGTAGAAGCTGCCCGGCTGAAGGCGGCTGGGCACCAGGTAATCGCGCGCGCCCTCCGGCGTGCTGTTCGTGAGAATGGGCGTCTCGATCTCGATGAAGCCGCGTTCGCCCAGGAAGCGGCGGATGAAGGCGATGACGCGATGCCGGAGCCAGAAGTTGCGCTGCATCCGCTCGCGGCGCAGGTCGAGGTAGCGATAGCGGAGCCGCAGCAACTCCTCCACCTCGGTCTCCTCGTTCACGGGGAAGGGCGGCGTGCGAGACGCGTTCAGCACCTCCAGCTCGCCGGCGCGCACCTCGATCTCGCCCGTGGGGAGCCGCTCGTTCTCGGTGCCGGGCTGGCGCGCGACGACCTCGCCCCGCACGAGCAGCACGAACTCGTTCCGCACGTCGCCGGCGACCGTGTGCGCTTCGGGCTCCTCCGGGTGGACGACGACCTGCACCAGCCCCTGGCTATCGCGCATGTCGAGGAAGACGAGGCCGCCGTGGTCGCGGCGGCGATGCACCCAGCCGGCCAGCGTTATCTGCTGGCCAATGTGCTCCTTGCGCAGCTCCCCGCAAAAGTGGCTCTTGAGCATACTCCCCTCCGTTCGCTATCGCCTTCGAGTGTGGCACGGGCGGGCGGAGCGGGCAAGGGCAAAGGGGAGAGAATAACCTACTTGTTGAACACCAGATAAAAGCAGCAGGACTGTCCCGTCTGTCTGCCGGTTGAGGCGTCGATCAGGTAAGTCATGCCATACTCCTCGCCGAGGCGCTTCGGGCCCAAAGCATCGCCTGCCGCCAGCATGATCGACCACACCACGGGGTCGGGGGTGCTGCTGCCGCCGAACACCCTCGACACGCGGTCGAGGGTGGCCCTGACGGGCCGGACGCCAGCCGGCAAGCGGCTGGTGACGATCTTCATCGCCTCTTGGGCCGACAGATAATCGCCTTCTTCATGCACGATGATCTCAGGCAGGTCGGCCGGCAGCCGAATCGTACTCCCGAATACCCTGCCGCCTGGCAATGGGGAACCGTCCTCCTGATCGCAGAACCCGGCGGAGTAACGGAAGAGGAGGGCTGGCTGATCCAAGCGGCGCAAGAACTGTTCGGTCGGGACACGGCCGATCGGGCCGCTGCGAAAGCCGAGGGATGCGCGACCGCCAACCTCCCACCCGGCAGGCGATGGGTCATACGATCCGACGCCTACCTGGGCGGGCACGTACTCATACGGCATCGCCTCCAGCCCGAGAAGAACGGTTTTTTCTAGCGTTACCTGCCCTGTGTACGCGAAAATTCGCAGCACCATGGGTACGCCATACGTATCCGCCGTAGCGGCGTCCCCACAGCTACTCGGCTGCTCGGAGACCATGCGGAAATCATTAAAGAATTCGCTCTCCCAGACCAACGCATTGGGAGGCTCCGGCTCCGGTACCGTCGACGGCGCGGCCACATCCCCGTCGCGCAGCAGGAGCAATGCGAGGAGAACCAGGCCAGCCAGCATCGCCAGCAGGCCCGCTTGCAGCGCGACGGTTCGCCCTCGGTTCGTCATATTCCTCAGTATGCCGGGCACGGGTCCAGCACCCGCAACTCCAGGCCGTCGTCCCTCGTTTATCGCCCCTCCGTCCAGGAGATCATGGGTGGCCGGTAGTCACAGCCCGGCAGATGCTGCGGGACGCAGCCCGGCTGCTCCGCGAAGTGGCGGTCGCGGCCCCCCAGCGGCGCCAGGTCGACGATCTGCTCGTCCACCGTGCCATCGACCGAGGCCACCCGCAGCGTGTCGCCGAGGAAGTAGGCGAAGGAGCGCCCGTCCGGCGAGAGCGCGGGGCTGCTGCCGATGGCCACTTGGCGCATGTCGCCCGGCTCGCCGTACAGGATCGGCCCCTCGTTGATGAACGGCCCCACCAGCCAGCGACCGTCTGCCGCGCGGGTGGCCGTGAGCGCAGGGCGCTCTTCATCCGAGATGAGAACGTTGGGTTCCTCCTCGCCCGTCCGGCGGAACACCAGCACCTGGCCGGCGCCCTCATAGGCCCCGATATAGGCCGCGATCTGTTCGTCATCCAGCCACGTAGCCTCTAGGAAGCCGCCACCGATGGGATATATCTCCTCTCGCTCGGAGCCGTCGGGCCGCATCACCCAGATATTGCTCGTACCAGAGCCACTGATCCGGGCCACCACGTACGCGATATGCTCGCCGTCCGGTGACCACGCCGCGCTCTGCGCTCCTAAGGATGAGTTGGAGGCGCCCCCGCCGGTAGGCGTCGCGAAGTTGCCAACGTCCGCCAGGAGGCGGATATCCTGCCCATCGGCGTTAGCGACCCAGAGATCGAAATCGCGGACAAAGATCAGCTTCGCGCCGTCCGGCGAGAGGGCGGGCGAGGCGTTCCACATCGAATCGCGGTCGCCGGGGATGACCTCCCGCAGCGCAGAGCCATCGGCGGCCACCGTGTAGATGCTGCCGCCTGCCGAAAAAGCCAGGGTGTTTACGAGAGCGGTGTCGCCCGCGGGCGACGCAGAGCCGTCGCCGTCGCGCAGCAAGAGGAAGGCGATGAGGCCGAGTCCGGCCAGCGTCGCCAGGAGGCCGGCTTGCAGCACCACGGTGCTGGCGGCGCGTCCTCTCAGCATAACATGGCTAGTATACCAGTATTCGGCTCAGTCCGCCGGACGCAGGTCGAGCACGCGCAGCTCCAGGCCGCCACCCCTGAACTTATCGACCGAGAGCGTGTAGACGAGGTCGGCCCGCGCGCCCTGCTCGATGCCCTCGCCTCGCTGGCGGAAGGCGATGGCCGGCCAGACGACGGCGCCGTCGCGCAGCTTCAGGCGCAGATGATCGCCGTTCTTCCCTAGCTGCCGTCGTTCGGTGACGACGACACCCCGGCTGAGGAACACCGGGTCCGGGTTGCCGACGCCGTAGGGCGCCAGCCGCGCCAACCAGCGGATCTCCTCGCTCCGCAGCGCCGAGAGCGGCAGCTCCGCATCGATGTCGATCGCCGGCGTCAGCTCTCGCCCGTCGAGCTGCTCATGGGCGTGGGCCAGCAGCCGCTCCTTGATCGCGGGCAGCTGCTCGTTCTCGGCGGTGAAGCCGGCGGCGGCGCGATGGCCGCCGAAGCGCACGAACAGCTCCGGGCAGGTGCGCAGCGCCGCCGTCACGTCGAACCCCTCGATGCTGCGGGCGCTGGCGCGGCTCGTCTTCTCCCCGCGCTGGTAGATGATCGCCGGCCGGTGGTACTGCTCCGCCAGCCGGGCGGCGACCAGCCCGACGATGCCCAGCGGGAACTCCGGATGGCCGAGCATGATCAGCGGCGCGCCCTCCTCCTCGACCACCAGCTCGCCGGCCAAGGCGAGGGCGGCATCCGTCGCGCGGCGACGCTCGCGGTTGAGCGCGTCCAGCTCTGCCGCCAGCTCCTGCGCGCGCTCCTCCTCTTCGCAGACCAGCAGGTCGAACGCGAGGCGGGCGTGCCCCAGGCGGCCGGCGGCGTTCAGCCGCGGCCCCAGGCCGAAGCCGATCGTCTCGGTATCGACCGGCCCCCGGCCGCTGCCCGCGACCGCAAGCAGCGCCCGCAGGCCGGGGCGCTGCGTCTGCGCCAGCGCGCGCAGCCCGCGCCGCACCAGGCGACGGTTCTCGCCCAGCATCGGCGCCAGGTCGCACACCGTAGCCAGCGCGACGAGCTCCAGCATGCGCGCCTCATCGGCGGGACGGCCCAGCGTCTCGTGCAGTGCCAGCAGCACCTGATAGACGATGCCGCAGGCTGACGGTTCGTTCGTCGAGTTCGGGTCGCGCTTCGGGTTGACGATGGCGTTGGCGCCGGGGAGCTGCGGCGGCACGGTGTGGTGGTCCAGCACCACGACGTCCATCCCCTGCCCGCGAGCGAAGGCCACCTCCTTGAGCGAGCTGGTGCCGCAGTCGACCGTAACCAACAGCGTCGCGCCCAACCCGAGCAGTGTCTCGATGGCCTTCGTGCTGAGGCCGTAGCCCTCGTCGACGCGATGCGGCAGGTACGGGACGGGGCGGGCCCCCAGCGATTCGAGGCCCTCTGTGAGCAGCGCCGTCGCCGTCACGCCATCGACGTCGAAGTCGCCGAAGACGGCGACGGTCTCGCCCGCACGGCAGGCCTGGGCGAGCAGCGACACGGCGCGATCGAGGTCGGGCAGGGCTACGGGCGAGGCAGGCGCATCGACATCGAGGAACGCGCGCGCGTCGCTCGACGAGCGCACGCCTCGCAGCGCCAGCAGCCGTCCGATGAGCGACGGCCAGTCGCCCTCCGGCGTCGCCTCCGGCTCAGGCCGGAGACGCCAGCGCTTGGTGGCGACCTGGTTCGCGATCATGCCAAACTGCTCCCCTCTCCGATTTTTTCTCCGAAGGCCAGGCCTTTAGCCTGGCCATGCTCCCGCGACAGGCTGAAGCCTGCCCCGCGGGTGGTGTTATTAGCCTGGCTGCGAAGCTCGATAGGCTAACGCCTTCCATTCATTTCGTAGGTCGGGGTCTTTCGACCCCGACGGTACGCTGCGAGGGTCTGAAGACCCTCGCCTACAACGCAGGACCGCTCCCCTTTTCTCGAAGGCCAGGCTTTAGCCTGGCCGTGCCCCGCGACAGGCTGAAGCCTGTCCTACGGGGTGATGATGCGCGGGCCGCGGCTTAGTTCAGCGGCCGGGACTGCGCGTGGTAGATGTGCGAGATGCCGTGCAGGACGAGCGCGGAGTCCATAATCTCGGCTACGGGCGCTTCGACCGCGCCGAAACGCCGCCGCTGCTCAAGCTGCTCCTCCGGCATGCCCTGTACGAACTCGATCAGCTTCTCATAGGATGCCTGGAAGCTCGCCATCAGCTCCGGCCCGTCCAGCCCCTCGCGGTTGGCGATGCCCTGGGCGTTGATCGCATTGATATCGATGTTGGCCGCCGTGTTCTGCCCTTCCTCCGCCTGCGAGAGCGCGCCGACGAGACCGGGCACGATGTCGGCGGTGGCGGCCAGGTGGGCGTAGACCTGCTTCGCCGTCCAGCCTCCCTCCTCGTCGTGCACCAGGTACGTCCAGTCGTCCGGCTCGAAGTCGCGCGTCGTGCGCTCCCCCTCGCGCATGATCAGCCGAAAGCCGTCGATCAGCTCATCTCGTGTCGTCATGGCAAGATCCCTCCTCTGCTAGCGACCAGCCGGTCGCTCCTATTCCTCTTCGGAGGGCGACCAGGCGGTCGCCCCTACTCCTCCATCCGCCGGAAGATCACGGTGGCGTTGTGGCCGCCCAGGCCGACGGAGTTCGAGAGCGCCGCCCGCACCTCGGTCCGGCGCGCCACGTTAGGCACGTAATCGAGGTCGCAATCGGGGTCCGGCGTCTCGTAGTTGATCGTGGGCGGGAGCACGCCCTCGTGCACCGCCTTGACCGCAGCCATCGCCTCCAGCGCGCCCGCGCCGCCCATCAGGTGGCCGACCATCGATTTCGTCGAGCTGACCGCCAACGTATAGGCGTGCTCGCCGAAGACGACCTTGATCGCGGCCGTCTCCACCCGGTCGTTCAGGGGGGTACCGGTGCCGTGGGCGTTGATGTAGTCGATCTCCTCGACGGGAAGGCCGGACTTGCGCAGCGCCATGCCCATCGCCAGCGCCGGCCCCCGCGCCGATTCGTGCGGGGCCTCCATATCGTGCGCGTCGTTGCTCGAACCGTAGCCGACGACCTCGGCGTAGCAGCGAGCGTCACGCGCCCGCGCGGAGGCGAGGCTTTCGAGTACCAGGGCCGCCGCCCCCTCGCCGACGACGAAGCCGTTGCGATTTGCGTCGAATGGTTTGCAGGCTTTCGTGGGGTCGGGGTCGTCAGCGATGCCGCGCAGCGCCTGGAAGCCAGCCATGAGCACGGGCAACAGCGGTTCGTCCGTGCCGCCGCAGATGATCGCCTTGGCGTCACCCCGCCGGATCGTCTCCATCGCCTCGCCGACGGCAGAGGTGCCGGTAGAGCAGGCGGAGCCGGGGCTGAGGTTGGGCCCCTGCGCCCCCAGCATGATGGCGATATGTCCCGACGAGGCGTCCGGCAGCATGTGCGAGATGAGGAACGGCGTGACGCGGCGGGCGCCTCGCTCTTGGAAGATGCGCTGCTGCTCCAGGATGAGGCCGTATCCGCCGCCGGCCGAACCGAAGATCACGCCCACCTCCGCCGCGTTCGAGGCATCGATCTGCAAACCCGCGTCGGCTACCGCCTCTTGGGCGGCGACGACGGCGTACTGGGCGGGCCGCGTCATCCGTCGCAACTGCTTGCCGGGGATGACCTCCTCCGGATGGAAGTCGCGCACCTCCGCGCCGATGTCCACCGCGAACGGTGCGGCGTCGAACTTGGTGATCCGGCCCACCCCTGAACGGCCGTCCACCAGCGCCGCCCAGGCGCTGGGCACGTCGTTGCCGACCGGGCAGATGGCGCCCAGGCCGGTCACCACCACCCGTTGTTCATCGGGCAGCTCGGAGAACGGAGGATAGGCCGCCGTCACAGAGCGACCTCGACTTCTGCCCCGTCCGCGGGCACAGCCGTTGCGAGCTCGCGCAGCTCCTCGGGCGAGATCTGCCCGGCGCTATGCGTCTGGGCGCCGTCCAGGATACGACGGATCATCTTCGAGAGCGTCTGGCCGGGCCCCAGCTCGAGGAAGGCTTCCGTGCCCTCGTTCGCCATCGTAGCGACGCAGCGCACCCACTGCACGGGGGCGCAGATCTGATCGGCCAGCTCCTGCCTCACCGCCTCGGCCGTCGTCAGCAGCGTGGCTGAGATATTCGAGACGATAGGCGTCTTCGGCTCGCGAAACTGGAGCGTCGAGATGAAGCGCGAGAGCTCGTCCGCGGCGTCTCGCATGATCGGAATGTGGCCCGGCACGCTGATCGGCAGCCGCTTTGCGCGACCGCCCCGCTCGCGGACCAGCGTCATCGCTTGCTGGAGGGCATCCTGCTCGCCGGAGATGACGACCTGGCCGGGCGTATTGAACACCGCCACGCCCACCTTGCCCTCGGGCGAAGCCTCGCGGCACAGCTCGCTCACGATGTCGTCGCTCAGGCCCAGCACGCTGGCCAGCCCGCCGGGCCGCTTGCGCGCCCACTCGGCCATGATGCGCCCCCGCTCCTGCACGAGCCGTAGCCCGTCGCTGAAATCGAGCGCATCGGCGGCGACAGCGGCGGTGAACTGGCCGAGGCTGTGGCCAGCGATGAGCGCTGGCCGCAGCCGGCGGCCCTGCTCCTGCAACAGCTCTTGCAGATAGCCCAGGTGGGCGAGGCTGGTGGTGAGGATGGCCGGCTGCGTGTTGACCGTATCCGCAAGCTCTCGCTCGCTGCCCTCGAAGCAGAGGTGGCTGATCCGGATGCCCAGCACCTCGTCGGCCTGGGCGAACGTCTCGCGCGCCGCCCCGGAAATCTCGGCGATGCGCTTGCCCATCCCGGCGTGCTGCGATCCCTGGCCCGGGAAGAGCAGCGCCAAGCCACCCGAGGACGCTGGTGTGGTCGCAGAGAGGCGAGGCGAGGAGTCCTTGGTCATGGCGGGGCCTCTGGCCGCCGGCCTTGTGGGAGCCGCGCGACGTTCAACGCCCTACTATACCATAGGAGAACAACCGGTCGGAACGATACGGTGTCGCGGGGGTCGCGTTCGTAGCCCTACTCGGGCTCGATCTCTGGCCACTCGAAATCGTCGACGAACACCGCCTCGGCGCCCGTGAGCTCCGGCACCTTCTCCGCGAGCAACCGTTCGATACCGAGACGCATCGTCAGCATGCTCATTGGACAGCCGTTGCAGGAGCCGATCATCTGAATGCGCGCCACGCCCTCCTCGGTCACCTCGAGGACGTTCACCTCGCCGCCGTGGGAGTGGATGTACGGGCGCATCTCGTCCAGCACCTGGTCGACCCGGGCTTCCAGATCCGGCGTTCCGTTCGTTGCAGTTTCGCTCGTCATCTCGGTGCAATGGTAACACGGGCGG
>JACZYW010000107.1 GCA_022570885.1 Chloroflexota bacterium
AAGCCGGTCGAGAAGATGCGCGCAGAGTCGATGCAGAGCTCGGCTTCCAGCTCGTCCAGCATATCGCCGGTAAACGCTACGTCGTCGGCTCCCGCTACCGATTTGGTGAAGTTGTGGTGGGCCGGGTCGCCCAGCCCCTGGGGCGCCACGAGAATGAATCCCGCCTCGTCGGCCTTCGCAGGCAGTTCGCTGTACAGTTGCTGGTCACTGGCCGTGCTGTCCAGTCCATGCCAGTTGAAGACCAGCGGCATCTGCTCGTTTCCAAGGTACGAAGGCGGGATGTGGAGAAGATACTCTCTCGTTAGGCCGCCCGAAACGATGGTCTTCGCGAAGTCGCCGCTCGCGTGCGGGCGGGGAGGAGCGCAGTTTGCAGCCGAGGTGGGACCCGGCTCCAGCCAGACCAACCCTATCGCGAGGGCAATCAGCAAGACGACGAGCAGCGCCCAACGCCAGGTTGTGCTGCGAGTGTGAGTCACCAGAGCAGGCTCCTCTCGGGCCACCAGTTAGCAGCAGGAATTGCGCGCGCATTGTAGCAGACGCGGCGTGGCCCACTCCCGGGCCTTGCTGGGTAGGGGCGACCGTCTGGTCGCCCTGGGCGTTAGCTTCGACCTACGGCCTCTCCTCGCCCACCAAGGGCCGGGGGTGAGGGGCGTAGGGGAACCACTCTGGCCAAGTAAGGGAACTGGCCCTCGACCCGCGCCGCGCCGCCCGTGTAGAATAGGAACGACTCGTCCCGTAACTGCAAGGAGCGCAGCACCATGCCCACCGCCCTCATTACCGGCGTCACCGGCCAGGACGGCTCGTACCTGGCGGAGCATCTGCTCTCGCTGGGGTACACCGTGTACGGACTGGTGCGCGGCCAGGCGAACCCGAAGCGGCCGCTGATCGAGTCGATGCTGCCCGACGTCAAGCTGGTCGAGGGTGATCTGCTCGACCAGACGTCGCTGATCAACGTGGTGCAGCAGACCCAGCCGGACGAGGTGTACAACCTGGGCGCCATCAGCTTCGTGCCGCTCTCCTGGAACCAGGCGGAGCTCACCGCCGAGATCACCGGCCTGGGCGTGCTGCGCCTGCTGGAGGCGATCCGGCTGGTCGCCGGCGCCAGCCCCTCGCGGCCTCAGAGCGAGCGGACGATCAAGTTCTACCAGGCGTCCAGCAGCGAGATGTTCGGCAAGGCGCGCGAGATGCCTCAGACCGAGCAGACGCCGTTCTACCCGCGCAGCCCCTATGGCGTCGCGAAGGTCTATGGCCACCACATCACCGTGAACTATCGCGAGAGCTACGGCATCTTCGCCTGCAGCGGCATCCTCTTCAACCACGAGTCGCCCCGCCGCGGCCTGGAGTTCGTCACCCGCAAGATCAGCCTCGGCGCAGCCCGCATCAAGCTCGGCAAGCAGAAGGAGCTGGTGATGGGGAACATGGACTCGAAGCGCGACTGGGGCTTCGCCGGCGACTATGTGCGGGCGATGCACCTGATGCTCCAGCAGCCCGAACCGGACGACTACGTCGTCAGCACCGGCGAAGCGCACTCCCCGTGGGAGTTCGCCGATCTCGCGTTCAAGGTCGTTGGCCTGAACGCAAAGGACCACATCCGCATAGACTCCCAGTTCATTCGGCCGGCCGAGGTGGACTACCTGCTGGGCGACCCCAGCAAGGCGCGAGAGAAGCTGGGCTGGCAGCCATCCGTCACCTTCTCTGAGCTGGTGCAGATGATGGTGGAATCGGACCTCCAGCAAGAGTCGAAGGCAAGCTAGCGTCGGCGCTGCCTTTCTGTCACCATAACGTAGAGCGAAAAGAGCTCGCCTGACCGTCCCCTCCGGTCGCCCTCCGTCACTCTGAGCGGAGCGAAGGGTCTGACCGAGGTTCGGGGGGGCGCGTTTCTGCGTAAGATGGATTCTTCGCGTTGCTCAGAATGACACAGAGCAAGACGACGAACTAAGGAGGTCACATTCGTGCCGAAAGAGGTGCTCCCCGGTCTCTATCAGCTTAAGGTACCGATCCCGAACAACCCGCTGGGCTGGGTGCTGCCCTACCTCATCCCCGGCGACGACGGCTATACGCTGGTCGACTGCGGCTGGAATACGCCCGAGGCTTTCGACGCGCTGGAGACCGAGCTGCGAGACCTCAGCCTCACCTTCGCCGACATCAAGCGGCTCCTGATCACCCACGTCCACCCTGACCACTACGGGCTGGCCGGTCGCATCAAGGAGGTCTGTGGCGCGCAGGTGATCATCCACCAGCGCGAGCGCGACTTCATCCGCAGCCGCTATAAGGAGCCCGAACAGCTCCTGGAGCGGATGGCGACGTTTCTCAACGAGCACGGCGTCCCGAAAGAAGAGGTCGACGAACTCAAGTCGGCGGCGATGGCGGTGCGGGGCTTGGTCGTGCCAGTCGAGCCGGACGAAGTCCTGTGGGGCGGCGAGACGCTCGATTTCGGCGGTGAGTACAAGTTCGTCGTGTACTGGACGCCTGGCCATTCGCCCGGCCACATCTGCTTCTACGAGCCGACCCATCGCGTCATCCTCACCGGCGACCACGTTCTGCCATCGATCACGCCAAACGTGAGCTACCATCCCCAGCAGCGGGGCAACCCCCTGGGCGACTACCTCGCCTCGCTCCAGCGCCTTGAGTCGCTGGAGGTGGTCAAGGTGCTGCCAGCTCATCAGGAGGACTTTACGGACCTGCGCGGCCGGCTGCGGGAGATCGTCCAGCATCACCACGAGCGGCTGGACGAGATGTATGCCATCATCGGCGATGGATGTGCCACGGGCTACCACGTCGCCTCAAACGTCGTCTGGGCGACGGGCACCTTCGATACGTTTGCACCCTTCATGCGACGCGCCGCGCTGGGCGAGACGCTGGCCCACCTGGAGTATGCTGTCCAGGAAGGGCGGCTGCACCAGACCCGAGAGAACGGCGTGATCTGCTACAAGCAGGCCAGCGGCTGACACGGCAAACGCCAGCGGCGGACGATGTCGTATAATTAGGCGTGATGTGGGATTTCGGTCGGGCCGAGTTGCTGGAGCCGGAAGCGATCGGCGAGCCGGGGCAGCGCAGATTTCGCCTGCGAGTGCAGAGCGGCGACAAGGCGGCCTCGCTCTGGATGGAGAAGGAACAGCTCGCTGCGCTCAGCTTCGGCATTCGCCAGATCTTGGAGCAGAACACCGGCGACGAAGCCGACGAGCCCGATCCACCACCACCCACCCACGACTTCCCGGAGCAGCCGCGCGCCGATTTCCAGATCAGTCGCATGGGCGTCGGCTACGATGAGGAGAAGCGCATGCTGGTGATCATCGCCCACGAGCAGGGCGAAGCGGAGGACGCCTCGCCTACCTTCGTCTGCCAGGCCAGCCGTAACCAGTGTCAGGCCTTCGCCGAACGGGCGGAGGCGGTGATCAGCGCGGGCCGGCCCGTCTGCCTGCTCTGCGGGCTTGCTATCGACACCGAAGGCCATGCATGTCTCAGGCGCAACGGCCACGCGCAGCAACCGGTGGCGCTGGAATGACCGCCGACGCACCCCCGCTACGCGCGTTCGGCGAGGGCGATGGCGACCTCCGCCATTTAGCAGATCGCAAGATCGCTTTCATCGGCTACGGGAACCAGGGGCGAGCCCAGGCGCTGAACCTGCGCGATAGCGGCGTGACCGGCATCCGCGTGGCGACGCTCAAGGACGGAACGTGGGAGCGGGCGGAGGCCGACGGCTTCCCGCTCGGCCCGGTCGATGAGGCGGTGCAGGAGGCCGACGTGCTCTTCCTGCTCATCCCAGACGAGGATCTACCCGCCGTCTTCCCAGCGGAGATCGCGCCTCACCTCAAGCCGAACGACGTTCTCGTCTTCGCCTCCGGCTACAACCTCGTCTACGACGGCGTGACGCTGCCGCCCGACATCGATGTCATGCTGCTGGCGCCGCGCATGATCGGCGAGAAGCTGCGCCAGCTCTACGAACGGGGCGAGGGCTTCTACAGCTACGTCGCTGTCGAGCAGGACGCCAGCGGCCAAGCCTGGCCGCTTCTCCTCGCACTGGCCAAAGGCATCGGTACGCTGCGGCTCGGCGCATTCGAGCTCTCGGCCAAGGACGAGACGTACATCGACCTGTTCTACGAGCAAGGCTTCGGCGCTATCATTGGTTCTGCCATCCTCCTCATGCTGGAGGTGGGGAAAGAGGCGGGGCTGCCGTTGGAGGCGCTGGTGCTGGACGGCTATCTCTCCGGCGAGATGGCGGAGACCTTCGAGGCGATGGCCGAATATGGCTTCTTCGAGCAGTCCAAGCTGCACTCGCGCACCAGCCAGTACGGCGGCATGACGCGCACCATCGCGTTCGACAAGGATGCGATGCGTCAGCATCTGCAGAAGGCGATCGAGGGGATCAAGGACGGCTCCTTCGCCCGCGAGTGGGCCGCCGAGCGCGAAACCGGCGCCGAGAACTTCGAGCGGCTGCGCGCCCTCGGCCGCAAGCACAACCCGTTCACGCCCATCGAGGAGCGGCTGCGCGCCTCCCTGCGCGAAGCGCAGAGCCGCTCAAGCTCGGAGTAGACCAGCCCCGCCGATACATCGAGGCGGACAGTACCCGCCAGCTCTGAGCCAGTCCATCGCCTCCCACGTGATCGCCCTCACCACGAGCGAGCCTTCCGCCCGTGATACGATGGGATCGATTCCACAGCAAGGAGGCGCCCCGTGGCCAACAAAGTCACCGTTCAATATCTGCCCGACTACACCCACAGCCAGCTCCTCACCGCCGGCCGTCACGCCTTCGTCGCGGACGAGCCGGAGGAGGCAGGCGGCGAGGACTTGGGGCCCAGCCCCTACGAGCTGCTCCTCTGGGCGCTCGGCTCCTGCACCGCCATGACGCTCATGATGTACGCTCGCCGCAAGGGCTGGGACGTGGCCGACATCTCGGTTCACCTCACCCACGATCGAGTACACGCCAAGGATAGCGAGGAGTGGGAAGGGGAGACGGGCAGGGTAGAGGTGATCCAGCGTGAGATCTCGATCCGAGGCGAGATATCGGAGGAGCAGCGGGCGCGGCTACTCCAGATCGCGCAGCGCTGCCCGGTGCACAAGACGCTGACCGCCAGCCCGAAGGTGGTGGACAGCATAATCGTCGGTAGTTAGGTGGTTCCCTAACGGTCGCGGCGCCGGACGTGTGCTAAGATCGAAGTGAGCATGGACGCCGTTGCCGGCGTTCTGTCGAACACAAGGCAGGAGCCAGGCCATGCAGCCTAACCGGGTGGCTACCCCCTGTACCGTCTACCGCCTCGGCCTCGTGGAGTACCAGGAGGCTTGGGCGGAGCAGCGCCGCCTGGTCGCGGCCTGCCGCGAGGACGGCCAAGGCCACCTGCTCTTGCTGGAACACCCACCGACGTACACCTTCGGCGCGCGCGGAAAACGGGAGCACCTGCTGCTCACCGAGAAGGCGCTGGCCGAACTGGGCGTCTCCGTCCACCGGGTCGATCGGGGCGGCGACGTCACCTTCCACGGGCCGGGGCAGCTCGTCGGCTACCCCATCCTCGACCTGCGACGCTGGAGTCAGGGCCCGCTCTGGTACGTGCGGTCGCTGGAGGCGATGCTGATCGATGCGCTCTCGACGTTCGATATCAAGGCCGTCCGCGTGCCGGGCCGAACCGGCGTCTGGGTAGGCGAAGCGAAGATCGCCGCCATCGGCGTGCGAGTGTCGCGGGGCGTCACCAGCCACGGCTTCGCGCTTAACGTCGACCCCGACCTCGACTACTTTGCGAAGATCATCCCTTGCGGCCTGCCCGATGCCGACGTCACATCGATGGCCGAGGTCTTGCGAGACGCCGGTAGGGGCGACCATCCGGCCGCCCTGGGCGTCACCACGAAGCAGACGCCGAAGATGGCCGCGGTCATGGACGCCGTCGTCGCAGCCTTCGCCCGCGCCTTTCCAGTCGAATGCTCCGCTGCCGAACACGGGAGCGGTCTTTCGGGTGCAGTAGAAGCGTCCCGTAGCGTCGCGGCGGCGGGCTAGAGCGAGCGATGCAGAGCGCGATGGACAGCACCGTGATCCCGCTGCAAGAACGCTCCAAGACCAGCCGTCGTGAGGCGAAGCCCCCGTGGCTAAAGGTGCGCTTTCCCGCCGGCGAACGCTACCAGCGGATCAAGGGCCTGCTGCGCCAGCAAGAGCTCCACACCGTCTGCGAAGAGGCCCACTGTCCCAACATCGGCGAGTGCTTCAACTCGGGCACCGCCACCTTCATGATCCTGGGCGACGTCTGCACTCGCTCCTGCGGCTTCTGCGCCGTCACCAGCGGCCGGCCGGAGCAACGGCTCGACCTGCTCGAGCCGTACCGTCTCGCCCGCGCCGTGCGTACCCTCGGGCTCGACTACGTGGTCATCACCTCGGTGAACCGCGACGACCAGCCCGACGGCGGCGCCGCCATCTTCGCGAGCTGCATCCGCACCATCCGGCGCGATCACTCCTCGTGTCGCGTCGAGGTGCTCATCCCCGACTTCATGGGCAACTGGGACGCCCTCGCGACCGTCGTGCGGGCGCGGCCCTTCGTGCTCAACCACAACGTCGAGACTCCGCCGCGCCTCTACGGCCGTGTGCGACCGAAGGCGCGGTACGAGCGATCGCTGGAGCTGCTGCGCCGCGCGAAGGAGCTCGACCCGTCGCTCCTCACCAAGTCCGGCATGATGGTGGGCCTGGGCGAGACGCGCGAGGAGATCTTTCAAGTGCTCGCCGACCTGCGCGCCGCCGGCGTCGATCTCGTCACGATCGGGCAGTATCTCCGCCCCAGCGAGAAGCATCTGCCGGTGGAGCGGTACTACCCGCCGGAGGAGTTCGCGCCCTTCGTCGAGAGGGGCCGCGAGCTGGGCTTCCAGAACGTGGAGGCCGGGCCGCTGGTGCGCAGCTCCTACCACGCCCACAAGCAGGCGGGCGTGGCGACAGCCGTCCGAGGAGGCGTCTAGTGACGAAGTACGACATCGCGGTCGTTGGCGGCGGGCCGGGCGGCTACGTGGCTGCCATACGCGCCGCGCAGCTAGGCCTGAGCGCCGTCGTGGTCGAGGAAGACCGCGTGGGCGGCCTCTGTCTCAACTGGGGCTGCATCCCCAGCAAGGCGCTCCTCTGGAACGCGGAGCTGGTTCACCTCTTCCAGGACGCTGAGGAGTTCGGCATCACCTACGACGCGCTGCACATCGACCTGGCGAAGGCGGTCGACCGCAGCCGCGACGTATCCGACCGCATGGTGAAGGGGGTGCAGTTCCTCCTCAAGAAGAACAAGGTGAAGGTGGTGGAAGGCCGCGGACGGCTCAAGAGCCGGAACGAGATCGCCGTGCAGCCGAGCGACGAGATGATCGAGGCGGAGCAGATCATCATCGCTACAGGCGCACACGCTCGCTCGCTGCCCGGCGTCGAGATCGACGGCCGGACGGTGATCACCAGCCGCGAGGCGCTGGAGCTGCGAGAGACGCCGGGGTCGATCATCATCGTGGGCGGCGGGCCGATAGGCGTCGAGTTCGCCTACCTCTACCGCGCCTACGGCTCGGAAGTGACCGTCATCGAGCTGCTGGAGCACCTGCTGCCGCTGGAGGACGAAGAGATCAGCCGTCAACTGGAGCGCGCCTTCAAGCGACAGGGCATCGCCTACCGCACCGGCGCCCAGGTGGCGGGCATCGCCATCTCAAACGGCCGCGCTGCGGTGACCGTGACCGTCGATGGTCACGACGAAGAGCTTTCTGCCGATGTAGTACTGATAGGGGTCGGCATGGCGGCGAACACCGACGGCCTGGGCCTGGAGGAGGCGGGCGTCGAGCTGGAGCGGGGCTTCGTCCGCATCGACGAGAAGATGCGCACCAGCACCCCCGGCGTCTACGCCATCGGCGATGTGACCGGCAAGATGCTGCTCGCCCACGTCGCCTCGGCGCAGGGCGTGATCGCCGTCGAGCAGATCGCCGGCCGGGAGCCGCTGCCGCTGCCCTACGAGAAGATGCCGCGCTGTACCTACTGCCAGCCGCAGGTAGCCGCCCTCGGTCTCACCGAGGCGCAGGCTCGCGAGCAGGGTATCGAGGTGAAGGTGGGAACCTTCCCCTACCGCGGCAACGGCAAGGCGATCGCCATCGGACGCACGGAAGGGATGGTGAAGCTGGTCACCGACGCCGCCACGGGCGAGATCGTCGGCTACCACATGATCGGCCACGACGCCACCGAGCTGCTGGCCGAGGCGACGCTGGGTAGCGCGCTGGAGACCACGCCTCGCGAGCTAGGCTGGGCGGTGCACGCCCACCCCACGCTCTCCGAGGTGGTACGGGAAGCCGCCTTAGCCGTGGACGGCGAGGCGATTCACTTCTGGACGGAATGATGAACGAACGACGAATCGTAGGTCGAGGCATTCAGACATGACGCAGCTAGCAGAACAGCCAACGGCGAACGAGATGGACAGCGCGCAGCGTATCGATCTGCTGCGGGAGATGATGCTCATCCGCCGCTTCGAAGAGAAGGCGGCGGAGATGTACGCCCGCGGGCGCATCGCCGGCTTCCTCCACCTCTACATCGGCCAGGAGGCCATCGCCACGGGCGCGATCGCTGCGATCAACGACGACGACCACATCGTCACCCACTACCGGGAGCACGGGCACGCGCTCGCGCGAGGCCTGGATCCCGGACGGATCATGGCCGAGCTCTTCGGCCGGACCACGGGCGTCAGC
>JACZYW010000007.1 GCA_022570885.1 Chloroflexota bacterium
GAGTAGCCGTACTTGTGCAGGTCGGCCGATATGGAGGTGACGCCTGGGACGGCGAAGTCGAACGGCGGCACCGGGTGCCCTAGGCGTCGAAGGAAGGGGAGGAGAAAGCCGCCCAGACAGGCGTCGACATGGCAGCAGATCTCCCGTTCCTGGGCCAGGGCCGCCAGCTCGGGTATCGGGTCGACGACGCCGTATGGATAGCAGGGCGCCGACCCGACGATGAGTATCGTGTTATCGGTGATCGCCGCTCGAGCCGCGTCCACGTCGGCGCGCAAATCGTCGCGAACCGGGATGTGGACGAGCTTCAGGCCGAGGTAGTGCGCCGCCTTATCGAACGCAGGGTGGGCCGTAACCGGCACGACCAGCTCTGGCGCAGTCACCTGCGGCCGTTCCTCGCGCGCCCAGTCGCGAGCGGCCTTCACCGCCATGAGGATGCTCTCTGTCCCGCCCGAGGTCATGTTGCCGGCCGCTTCGCTGAAACCTAACAGATCGGCGGTGATAGCCACGACCTCCGCCTCGAACTTCTTGAGGCTGCGGAACGCTGTGGGGCCCAGGCCGTTGGTGTAGAGAAAGTCGGCGTAGGTATCGGCGAGCAGCTCGGCCACGTCGTCGCCGGCGAAGTAGACCAGCGTCCAGATCTTCCCATGTCGCCAGTCGACATCCCCGGCGCTCTGCGCGCGCATCTCCTCTCGCAGCTCTTCGCGTGGCGTGCCGGTGGTTGGAAGCTTCATAGCGCCCTCCTTCGAGGAAGTGAGACATCGCGTTGCTGGCTGGCGCTCAATCATATCATGTGGTGAAGGATGCTCGGGAAGCAGACGCTTGACCGGCTTTGGGTGTCGCTGTAGACTCACCTCGCCGTGGCCGCGTCGGCCTTGGCGCTGCCCCGGGTTTGGATTGGAAAGGATGGGAACGTTGTGAGACTACGCGATAAGACGGCGCTGATCACCGGCGCGGGCTCGGGTATCGGCCGCGCCATCGCCCTCGAGTTCGCCCGCGAGGGGGCGAAGGTGCTGGTGGCGGAGCTGAACGAAGCGGCGGGCCAGGCCGTCGTCGACGAGATCGGCGCGGCGGGCGGCGAAGCGCGGTTGCAGCGCTGCGACGTGGCGAAGGAGGCGGAGGTGCAGGCGGCGATCCAGGCAGCCGTCGATGCCTTTGGCCGGCTGGACATCATGGTGAACAACGCGGGCGTGGGCCGGAGCGATTGGGATACGACGCTGGCGATCAACCTCTCCGGCGTCTACTACGGATGCAAGCACGCCGCCGAAACGATGGCCGCTCAGGGTGGCGGCTCTATCATTAACCTCGCGTCGGTCCTGGGCTTGGTAGGCGTGGGCAGCAGCGAGGTCGATCCCTACGTGGCGGCCAAGCACGGAGTGGTGGGGCTTACCCGCAACTTCGCGATCACATACGCCGCGCGGGGGGTGCGGGTGAACTGCCTCAACCCCGGCTTCATCGAGACGCCGATGACCAGGGAGATTTCGGAGAACGCCGCGATGCGGCCGCACATCGAGCGGCAGACGCCTATGGGTCGCTGGGGCAAGCCCGAGGAGGTGGCGAAGGCCGCCCTCTTCCTCGCCTCCGACGACTCGTCCTTCGTCACCGGCGCGCCGCTCATCGTCGACGGCGGCTGGACCGCGCACTAGCCCTCAATAGCGATACAGGCAACCGGGGTTTTGCGGAACAGCTAACTGGTCGCGTTTTGAACCGAGGAAACGCGGAAAGTGAGTCTGGAGCCAGCGAAGGGAATCGAACCCTTGACCTGTCGATTACGAATCGACTGCTCTACCAGACTGAGCTACGCCGGCTTAGCCTCAGTATAGCATCGGCTACAGTGGGTCTCTAGGCGCGACGGGTCGCCGTCCTTGCCATAGTTAGACGCCATGCACGAAGTGCTACGAGTGCACGCGCCGGAGGAGCTACAGTGGGTCTCTAGGCGCGACGCGTCGCCGTCCTTGCTATACTGGGCGCCATGAGCGAAGTGCTACTTGTGGAGGCGACGGAGGAGCTGCAGCCGCTGGCCGAGGAGCTGGAGCGAGCCGGCTTCAGCGTTAGCGCCTGCCCCTGGGCCGAGGTGGCCGAGCGGGTCTCGAACGGCGGGCCTATCGATCTGCTCCTCGTCAACCTGATGGATCGGGCTACCGACGCAACGATCCGCGAGCTGCTGCGGGCGGACGTGGTTCCTCCCCGTACCGCCACCATCGCCATTTTGCACCATCGAGAGCTGGCCGACCTGGACCCGGCGCTGTCGCTGGACGACTTTCTGGTCTACCCTGCGCCGGCCGAGGAGCTCATGGCCCGCGTCCGACGGGCCATCTGGCGTCGGGCGGGCGCCGAGGGCTCCCACCTGCTGCGCCGCGGTGACCTAACGATCGACCAGGCGAACTACAAGGTGTTCGTCGGTGGCCGGCCCGTCCAGTTGACGTTCAAGGAGTACGAGCTGCTGCGCTTCCTGGCGCAGAACCACGATCGGGTCTGCACTCGCGAGACGCTGCTCAACCGGGTGTGGGGGTACGATTTTTACGGCGGCGGCCGCACCGTCGATGTGCACATCCGACGCTTGCGCAGCAAGATCGAGGACAGCTCGCACACCTTCATCGAGACGGTGCGCAACGTCGGCTACCGCTTCCGCGCCGGCTAAGGCTGCCGTCCTTCACCTTGTGAAGTTCGTAACACAAACGTAACCTCCCCGAAACCCAACAGAAACGCCGCTCTGTCTAGAATGCGGGGAGCAGAATATCCATAGCTCCGCTTGCAGTGAAAGGGGTTGGTTGCAATGATAGATTCCGGCGATACAGCGTGGATGCTCATGTCCACGGCTCTGGTGATGCTGATGACACCAGGGCTGGCATTTTTCTATGGTGGGTTGGTCCGTAGCAAGAACGTCCTGAGCACGATGATGCACAGCTTCATCGTCATCGGGATCATCGGCGTGTTATGGGTCGTCGTCGGCTATACGCTGGCCTTCGGGCCGGACGCGGGCGGAGGGCTTATCGGCAATTTTGACTACTTTGGCCTGAAGGATGTCGGCCAGGAACCGGGGCCGTATGCCCCTACGATTCCACACCTGGTGTTCATGGTGTTTCAGATGACGTTCGCCATCATCACGCCGGCGCTCATCACGGGCGCCTTCGCGGAGCGGGCGAAGTTTGGCCCGTTCCTGCTCTTTATGGCGGTCTGGTCGCTCGTCGTCTATGCGCCTATCGCCCACTGGGTCTGGGGAGACAGCGGCTGGCTGCTCGAATACGGCGCGCTCGACTTCGCCGGTGGAACGGTCGTGCACATCAACGCGGGCGCTGCGGCGCTTGTGGCGGCGCTGCTCTACGGAAAGCGCCGAGGCTATGGCAAAGACCCGATGGAGCCGCACAACATCCCGTTCGTGCTCTTGGGCGCGGCGTTGCTCTGGTTCGGCTGGTTTGGCTTTAACGCAGGCAGTGCGCTCGGTGCGAACGGCGTCGCTGCGAACGCCTTCGTCGTCACCTTCGTCGCGGCGTCGACGGCAATGGTGACCTGGGTGCTCTTGAGCTGGCAGCTCAACGGCAAGCCCAGCGCAGTTGGGGCGGCAGCAGGCGCTGTTGCTGGCCTGGTGGCGATTACACCGGCCGCAGGATTCGTCGATACGATGCCGGCGATCGCGATTGGTGTCGGCGCCGGAGCGTTCTGCTACGGCGCGGTCCAGTTGCGGATCAAGCTGAAACTGGACGATTCGCTCGATGTCGTCGGCGTGCACGGCGTGGGCGGCGCCTGGGGCGCGTTCGCGACGGGCATCTTTGCCGTCGCCACGGTTGGAGGCGGCGCTGGCCTCATTGACGGGGAAGCGAGCCAGATGGGCCGACAGCTCGTCGGCATTGGCGCTACTATGGGCTACTCCTTCGTGATGACATTTATTATCCTCAAGGTGATCGATAAGCTCTTCGGGCTGCGCGTTTCCGATGACGAGGAGGAGATCGGCGTCGACGCCGCGCAGCATGGCGAGCGTGGCTACGTGTTTGAGATTGGTGGTACCGGGTTCGTTGGTATCCCAGAGGCGGCAGCCGAGCCTGCTGCGAGTGAGGCTCCCGCGCCGGCAGGCTCCGGCGGCGGCGGCCTGTAAGAGAGGAGTCTCATGAAAAAGATCGAAGCTATCATCCGGCCTGAGAAACTGAACGATGTGAAGAGCGCGCTGGAAGACGGGGGCTTCGTGGGGTTGAACATCTCCCACGTGACCGGCCGCGGGGCGCAGAAGGGCATCGTGCATAGCGGGCGTGGCGGCGAGACCTATACCGTCGATATGCTGCCCAAGCTCAAGATCGAAGTAGTGGTGAAGGACGCCGACGCGGATAAGGTGGTGGACATCGTCTCGGGCGCTGCCCGCACCGGCAACATCGGCGATGGCAAGATATTCATTATTCCTGTTGAGGACGCCGTCCGCGTAAGAACTGGCGAGCGCGGAGAGGTTGCTGTATAACGGTCAGGCGCCCCGCAAAGAAGGAGGAGGAGGAAGCACTTAGTGACACCTGAAGACATTGCGGAAGTTACGAAGCTCATCAAAGAGAAGAACATCTTGATCGCTGACCTAAAGTTCAACGATCTGCCCGGCCTCTGGCAGCACTTTTCGATGCCTATCTCAGAGCTGACTGAGATGGACGATCTGACCACGAGCATCTGGGTGGATGGCGTCGGCTTCGACGGGTCCAGCATTCGCGGGTTTCAGAAGATCCAGGAGAGCGATATGATCCTCATCCCGGATCCCAAGTCCGCTCGCCTGGACCCGATCCTGAAAGTGCCCACGCTGAGCGTTATCTGCGACATCTACGATCCGCTCACCCGTAAGCCCTACAGCAGGGACCCACGCTATATCGCCAAGAAAGCGGAGGAGTACCTCAAGTCCACCGGCATCGCCGATACCAGCTACTGGGGGCCGGAGGGAGAGTTCTTCATCTTTGACGATGTCCGCTTCGACCAGACTGAGAACTCAGGCTACTATCTCATCGACTCGGTCGAAGGCGAGTGGAACAGCGGCCGGCAAGAGAACCCCAACTTGGGCTACAAGCCTCGCTTCAAGGAAGGCTACTTTCCCACGCCACCGCATGACTCATTCCATGACCTCCGGACCGAGATGATCCTGACGATGGCCGAGGTTGGCATTAAGGTGGAAGTTCACCACCACGAGGTCGCTACTGCCGGCCAGGCCGAGATCGATGTGAAGTTCGATTCACTCTTGAGCATGGCCGACACGATGATGTGGTATCGCTATATCATCAAGAACGTCGCCCGCAGGAACAACAAGGTCGTAACGTTCATGCCCAAGCCGCTCTTCGGCGATAACGGCTCCGGCATGCACACTCACCAGAGTCTGTGGAAGGGCGATACGAACACGTTCTTCGATGAGAAGGGCTACGCGCTCCTTAGCGAAACGGCGAAGCACTACGCCGGCGGGCTCCTGAAGCACGCTCCGGCTCTGATGGCGTTCTGCGCGCCCACCACCAACTCCTACAAGCGGCTGGTGCCTGGCTTCGAGGCGCCCGTGAATCTGGTCTACTCCGCCCGCAACCGGAGCGCCGCGGTACGCATTCCGATGTATACGGATAACCCCAAGAGCAAGCGGCTGGAGTTTCGCCCGCCGGATAACGCCTGCAACCCATACCTGGCCTTCCCCGCCATGCTCATGGCGGGCCTGGATGGCATCCAGAACGGCATCGATCCAGGAGAGCCGCTGGAGAAGAACACCTACGAGCTCACTCCAGAGGAGCAGGCGAACATGCGCACCGTCCCTGGCTCTCTGGAGGAGGCGCTCGATGCCCTGGAGGAGGACCACGAGTTCCTGCTAAAGGGCGATGTCTTCACACAGGACGTGCTGGACGTCTGGATCGAATTCAAGCGGGAGCAGATCGCCGCCGTTCAGCTTCGGCCTCACCCGTATGAGTTCCACCTGTATTTCGACGTCTAGCCGCTGACAGGTTGCAGCAAGCCGCGGGGCCGCCACATGGCGGCCCCGCTCTCGCCTCGGATGTAACCCGTTCGTAACCTGCGCGGTAACTCTACGTAACGTGTCGCGCCTATAATGAAGCTACCTACCGCACATCGCCGGAAAGGAGGCAATCATGGACGACCCGCGCGAATTCGTACTGCAGACCTGCAAGGATCAGGACATCAAGTTCATCCGCTTCTGGTTCACCGACATCCTCGGCTCTCTCAAGAGCTTCGCCATCACCGTCGAGGAGCTGGAGCAAGCGATGCAGGAAGGGATGGGCTTCGACGGCTCCTCGATCGAGGGGTTCGCCCGCATCGATGAGTCGGACATGGTGGCGATGCCCGACGCGACGACGTTCCAGATCCTGCCCTGGCGTCCGCGCGAGCGAGGCGTGGCGCGCATGTTTTGCGACATCCTGATGCCCGATGGCTCACCGTTCGAGGGAGACCCCCGCTACGTGCTGAAGCGCAACCTGAAGCGCGCGGCGGACCTGGGCTTCACCTTCTACGTCGGGCCGGAGCTCGAGTTCTTCTACTTCAAAAACTCCCAAGGCACCGAGCTCCTGGACGCCGGCGGCTACTTCGACCTGACCCCGCTGGACGCGGCCAGCGACCTGCGTCGCCAGACGGTGCTCACGCTGGAGGAGATGGGCATCGGCGTCGAGTATAGCCATCACGAGGTGGCCCCCAGCCAGCACGAGATCGATCTGCGCTACACCGACGCCCTCACCATGGCCGATAGCGCCATGACCTATCGACTGGTGGTGAAGGAGGTGGCCATGGCCAACGATGTCTACGCCACCTTCATGCCGAAGCCAATCGCCAGCGAGAACGGCTCTGGCATGCACGTGCACCAGTCGCTCTTCAAGGGCGAACGCAACGCCTTCTTCGACGCGGAGGATCCCTACCACCTCTCGTCCCTCGCCAAGGCGTACATCGCCGGACTGATGCGCCATGCCGCGGAGATTACGCTGATTACCAACCAGTGGGTCAACTCCTACAAACGGTTGGTACCGGGATACGAGGCGCCGGTCTACATCACCTGGGCGCGGCGCAACCGGTCGGACATGATCCGCATACCGGAGTACAAGCCGGGCAAGGAGGTAGCGACGCGCATCGAATATCGCGTGGCCGATCCCGCGTGCAACCCCTACCTCGCCTTCGCCGCCATGCTCGCCGCCGGGTTGGCAGGCATCGAGGGTGAGTACCCGCTGCCGGAGCCGACGGAGGAGAACGTGTTCGAGATGAGCGAAGAGGACCGTCGGGAGCGGGGCATCGAAGTGGTGCCCGGCACCCTCCACGAGGCGATCCAGGCCGCTGAGGAGAGCGAGCTGTTGCGTACCTGCCTGGGCGACCACGTCTTCGAGAGCTTGATCAAGAACAAGAAGATCGAATGGAACGACTATCGCATGCACGTGACCGACTTCGAGCTCGACCGGTACCTGAGCGTGCTGTAACTCGGCGTTGTTCTGCTCGCCACAGGGGGCGGCCCATGCGGGCCGCCCCCTGTTCTAGATCGACGTTCTGGCTCAGGCGAAGAGCAGCTTCGTCGCCTCCTCCGCCACCTCGAGGAGGTGACGGGGGTAGATCCCCACGTAGAACACGCCCGCGACCAGCGCCACCGCGAGCCCGCTGAGCAGCACCGGCACCTGTAGCCGTCCGGGCTCCTCCGGCTCCGAGATGTACATCTCCTTGATCACCATCAGGTAGTAGTAGATCGAGACGAAGCTCATCGTGACGGCGATGACCGCTAGCCAGAGGAACCCTTCGCTCGCTACGGCCTGGAAGAGGATGAACTTCGTGAAGAAGCCCGCGAAGAGGGGCATGCCCGAAAGCGAGAAGAGGGCCGCCGCCAGCACCGCCGCCAGCAGCGGCGCTCGCTCCGCCATGCCGCGGAAGCCGCGGATCTCCTCCTTGTCGGTCAGGTTGTACCAGGCGATGATGCAGATGAACGCCGCCAGGTTGGTGATGACGTAGCCCGATAGGTGCAGCAGCAGCGCGCTCGCCGATGCTGAGGAGAGCGCAGCCAGCGCCATCAGCATGTACCCCACCTGGCCGATAGAGGAGTAGGCGAGCAGCCGCTTGATGTTGCTCTGTTGGAGCGCCACCAGGTTTCCCACCACCATCGTTATCGCGGCCAGCGCCGCGATCATCCACTGCCAGTCGTCTCGCACCGGCATGAACGCGCCCGAGAAGAGCCGCAGCAGCAGGGCGAAGCCTGCCGCCTTCGAGGTCGCGGAGAGGTAGGCCGTGATGGGCAGAGGCGCTCCTTCGTAGGCGTCGGGCGTCCACATGTGGAAGGGCACCGCCGCTACCTTGAAGCCGAGCCCGGCCAACACCAGCACCAGCCCCATCAGCAGCCCCAGCTCGAAGCCGTCCGTCCCGCCCGCGTAAGCGGCGGCGATCTCGTCGTAGAAAGTTGAGCCTGAGGAGCCGTAGATGAAGCTGATGCCGTAGAGGAGGAGCGCCGAGGCGAACGCGCCCAGCAGCATGTACTTCAGCCCGCCTTCGTGCGAGCGGCGGTCGCTGGTGGAGAAGGAGACGAGCACGTAGAGGCAGAAGCTGAGCAGCTCCAGCGAGATGTATGCGGTCAGTAGCTCCCGCGACGCCGCCATATAGATCGCGCCGATGGTCGAGAGCACCAGCAGGGCGTAGTACTCGCCCGGGTTGCTCAGCCGCGCCTGGACGTAGTGGGCCGAGGCCAACGCCACGACTGCGGTGCTGGCGATGAAGAAGACCCGGAAGAACGTCGTGTAGTTATCGATGAAGATCAGCCCGGCGAAGTCGCTCTCCTTGTTCACCCAGCCGAGCGAGAGCACCAGGATCGCCACCAGGCCGGCCGCCGTCAGGTAGGGCAGCCACTCCTTGCGGAAGCGCGGCGCGAAGAGATCGAGCGCGAGGATCAGCGCCGCCAGCCCGCCCAGGCAGAACTCCGGCGTCAGGAGCGAGTAGTCGAGGTTTAGCTCATTCGACATGCGCGCGACGCCTCACTCCTGGAACTCTGAGCGGTCACTATCCTACCCCCGGGATGCGCAGCACCGAATCGGCGATGCGGTCGACGAACGGGCTGGGGAACACCCCCATGAAGACGATGAAGGCGATGAGCAACGCGCCCGCGGCCTGCTCCAGGTGGGACATCTCCTTCAGGTCTGCCCATCGCTCGTTGGCCGGGCCGAAGAAGGCCTGGGACAGCATTCGCAGGATGTAGACCGCGGTGATCGCCGCGCCCAGGATGCCCAATGCGCCCAGGGCGGGGTAGGTTTGGAACGTGCCCACGAAGACGTTGAACTCGGCGACGAAGCCGGAGAGGCCCGGTAACCCAAGCGAGGCGAGCCCGGCAATGGAGAAGAATGCGACGAAGCGCGGCATCTTCTGGGCCAGCCCGCCGAAGACGGACATGTCGCGTGTGTGGGCCTGGTCGTAGAGCGCGCCTACCATGGCGAAGAGGAGGGCCGTCATCACGCCGTGCGAGAACATCTGGAGCACCGCCCCGTTCACGCCGATCGGATTGAGCGTCGCCAGCCCCACCAGCACGTAGCCCATGTGGCTCACGCTGGAGTAGCCTATCATGTACTTGAGATCGGTCTGCGCCATCGCCGATATCGCGCCGTAGACGACGTTGACCGTGCCCAGCGTGATCAGCGCCGGCATCCAGAAGTCGGCGCCCTCCGGCAGGAGCTGCATCCCCAGCCGGATGATGCCGAAGGCGCCCAGCTTCATCAGCACGCCGGCGTGGAGCATGCTCACCGCTGTCGGCGCGGCCACATGGCCATCGGGCGACCAGGTGTGGAAGGGCCAGAGGCCGGCCAGCACCCCGCAGCCGATGAGGAAGAGCGGGAAGACGATCTTCTGGAAGTTCTCGTCGAACTCCACCTCGTATAGCGTCGGCAGATCGAACGTGCCGATGCCCGCCTCGACGAAGACGGCGAAGATGCCGACGAAGATGAATACGCTGGCGCCCACCAGGTAGAGCATCAGCTTCATCGCGCTGTACTCCTTGGTCCGCGCGAAGGTGGGGAAGACGCTGCTCGATCCCCAGACGCCGATGAGCAGGTACATCGGCAGCACGGCCAGCTCGTAGAAGAAGAACCAGAAGAAGAGGTCTAGCGAGGCGAAGACGCCGAAGACGCCGGCGACCAACACGAAGAAGAGGACGAAATAGTCCTTGTTCCGGTAGTCGATCTTCCACGAGATGATCGTTCCGGTGAAGGCGACGATGCCGGTGAGCAGCACCATCGGCGCGCCGATGCCGTCGATCCCCAGGTGGAGGGTGATGCCGTTCTCGCCGAGAAAGCCGATGTTCTCGATCCAGGTCCAGCGCAGTTCGAACTGGAACTGGTCGCCGCTGGAGAGCTGGTAGGCGAAGAAGGCGTAGAGCGAGAGGCCGAAGAGGACGAAGCCCGTCGCCACCGCGAGTACGCGTATCGCGTTCGGGTAGCGCGAGGGGATGACGGTCAGCGCCAGCGCCGTCAGCAGCGGCACGGCGATGGTCGCCAGCAGGATGTAGCCTGTTTGCATCTTCCCTCTCTTACTTCAGCGAGAATGCCACCAGCGTCAGCGCCACGATGCCGATGACGATGGCGAGAGCGTAGTTGGGCAGCCGGCCCGTCTGCTGAAACTTCAGCAGGTAGCCGATGAAGCCTGTCGCTTGGGCGCTGCCGTCGACGATGGTGTCGTTGACAACGTTTCGGTCGAACCAGGCGAGCATGCGCGAGGCCATCAGCACGACGCGGTCGATGACCGCCTGGTAGAGGTCGTCCAGGTAGTACTTGTTGACCAGCAGGGTATGCACCGGCTTCAGCACAATGGCCGCGATGATCGCCAGGCCGGGACGCTCCTTCCAGATGAGCCAGCCGACGCCGAGGCCGGACGCCACGAGCAGCGTCGAGCCGATGGCGACGGCGACGTCGAAGCGGAAGACCTCCGGCTCGTGCAAGAAGATGATCTCGCCGATGCCGCCGGGGAAGCCCATCGCGCGGCCCACCTGGTCGAAGACGACGAAGCCGGCCACTACCGACAGCACGGCCAGCAGTACGAGCGGCACCGACATCGTGGGCGGCCCGTCGTGGGCGTGCTCGATGGCCTCCGGCTCCTTCGCTTCGCCCAGGAAGGTGAGGATGAAGAGCCGCGCCATGTACATCGCCGTCACCGGCAGGGTCAGCAACAGGAGCGCGAAGACCGCGCGGTTCTCCGTGGCGACGACGAGGATCTCGTCCTTCGCCCAGAAGCCGGCTAGGAAGGGCAGGCCGGCCATCGCCAGCGCGCCGATGGCGAACGTGGCGCCCGTAAGCGGCATCTTCGACCAGAGCCCGCCGAGCTGCGAGACGTCCTGTCGCTCGGTGGCGTGGATGACGGAGCCGGCGCCCAGGAAGAGGAGCGCCTTGAAAAAGGCGTGAGCAAACAGATAGAGCATCGCGGCGGCAGGCGAGCCCAGGCCCAGTGCTACGAACATCAGGCCCAGGCTGTTGAGCGTGGAGTAGGCGATGACGCGCTTGATATCGGTCATCACCAGCCCCATCGACGCCGAAAGGAACGTCGTTAGCAGGCCGACGGCCAGTATCAGCTCCTGCGCGCCCGCTACCAGCTCGAAGAGAGGCAGAGTGCGGGTGACCAGGTAGACGCCGGCCACCACCATCGTCGCGGCGTGGATCAGCGCGCTGACGGGCGTGGGGCCCTCCATCGCGTCGGGCAGCCAGACGTGGAACGGGAACTGGGCCGACTTGCCCATCGCGCCCATGAAGATCAGGAAGACCGATGCCGTCAGCACTTCGGTGCGGATCTGCCCGGCCTGGGCCGCTTCGATCACCCCCTGGATGCTGAAGGTGCCGGTTTCGCGCCAGAGCAGGATGATGGCGATAAGCAGCCCCACATCGCCCAGTCGCGTGGTGATGAACGCCTTCTTCGCCGCCTCGGCCGCGGAGCGTAGGTGGCTGTAGTGGCCGATGAGCAGGTATGAGCAGAGCCCTACCAGCTCCCAGGCGAAGTAGAGGACGAGGAAGTTATCGGCCAGCACCAGCGCCAGCATGGAGGCGACGAAGAGCGATATCACGGCGTAGTACCAGCCGTAGCGCGAGTCGCCCTTCATGTAGCCCAGCGAGTACACCTGCACCATGAGGGCGACGAAGCTCACCACCACGAGCATCACGACGGTGATGGCGTCGACGTGGACGCCTAAGTTGAGCGTGAGGTAGCCGGGGACGCTCATCCATTCGATGCTGTTCGTGACGCCGCCGAACTCAGGCCCGTGTTCGGCGATGGCGCTGGTCAGGTCGGCGATGATGGGGAAGGTGAGCGCGAAGGTGGTGAAGATGGCGGCGATCGCCAGCCAGTCGCCCTTGCGGGGGAGGTACGGGCCGAAGAGCGTCAGGACCACGAAGGCCCCTGCGGGCAAGAGGGGCAGCAGCCAGGCCTCCGACATGCCCATTAGTTAGCCGCCTGATTGCTACTCGACATAAGATTAGGCCATGTACTGCATTCCCAGGCGGGACAGACCCGAAGGTCTGTCCCTACGGACGAACGCTTGCTGCTCACCACTTCAGCTCGTCTATCTCGTCCACGTTGGCGGTCTTCCGGTAGCGGAAGATGCGCAGGATGATGGCCAGCGCCAACCCCGCCTCCGCCGCGGCGATGGTGATGATGAAGATGGCGAAGATGATGCCGATGAACTGCTCAGGCGAGGTATACGCGGCGAAGGCCACCATGTTCACGCTGGCCGCGTTCAGCATCAGCTCTATGGACATGAGAATGAGCACGGCGTTGCGCCGGGTGAGGACGCCGTAGACGCCCAGAGAGAAGAGGATAGCGCTGAGGACGAGGAAGTGCTCGAGCGGGATCTGTTGAGTGACAGCCTCCAACCCTACTCTCCCTCATCCTGGTGCGACAGCACGATCGCGCCAACGAGCGCAACGAGCAGCACAAGCGAAGCGATCTCGAACGGTACCGCCCAGCGGCGGAAGAGCGCGTCGCCCAGCACTTCGAAGGGGACGAGCGTCGTCTCCCCCACATCGCCGGGCCAATTGCTCGTGGCGACGGCGGCGATGAGCAGTCCCCCCAGCAGCGACGAGACGACGGCGGCGAGGGGCCACTGGGAGCCCACCATCGTCTCGGGCAGGTCGCTGGCGCGGGTGAGCATCAGAGCGAAGATGAGCAGCACGGTGACGGCGCCGCCATAGATGAGCACCTGCACCAGCGCCAAGAACTCCGATGCCAGCAGGATGTAGAGTCCGGCCACTGCCAGCATCGCCAGGATCAGGAAGAGGGCTGCGTGGACGGCGCTCCGCATGAGCACCACTCCCAGGCCGCCTGTCACCGCTAGCGCGGCGATGAGATAGAAGACGCCTTGCGCTACTGTCATACTGCCGTTGTGGCTCTCATCGCGTAATCTAAAGTATCGCCCAATTACGAACAACCGTAGGGGGCCTTCATTCGGCCACCCACGTATCGATCTTCTCTTGCTTGTGTTGCGACAGAAGCTGGTCCAGGTCCAGCACCAGATCGTTGCGGTCGAACTTCGAGAGCTCGTGGCCGGCCCAGGTGTTGTTCATCGCGATCGCCTCGAAGTTGCACACCTCCACGCAGATGTTGCAGCGCATGCAGCGCCCGTAGTCGATCCAGAACTCGTCGATGATCTTGCGCCGCTTGCTCTTATCATCCGCGTGGAGCGGGTTGTCCTTCATCGTCACGGTCATGCATTCGACGGGGCAGGCGCGTTCGCAGGCGTGGCAGCCGGTGCAGAACGGCTCGTCGACGTCCTTGTCCCAGAGCAGGATCGGGAAGGCGCGGTCGCGTTGGGGCACCTCTCGGTGCTTCGTCGGGTACTCGATCGTCACCGGCTTGCGCAGCGTCATCGCGAAGGTGACGTACATGGCCTTGAGGATTCCGATCATCGTTCAGCTCTCCTTACTCGCTCCGGCGAGTTTGTTCTTGTTGGATTAGCCACAGATTGACACCGATTGGCACAGATAGTTTTCCTGTTGCACTAGCCACAGATCGACACCGATTGGCACAGATAGTTTTCCTGTTGTATTAGCCACAGATCGACATAGATTAGCACAGATAGTTTTCCTGCTGTATTGGCCACAGATCGACATAGATTAGCACAGATAGGTGATTGACTTGCTGCGCCCATTTGCCTGAAGATCTCACGCCCATCACGCCGAGCTGCCGCCTTCCGCGCCTTCGGGAGCCGTCAGTGACGCTGTTGCCTTGCGGCCTCCGCGAACGGGTATGAGCCGCACTTTGCGCGGCTCGGTCTGCCCCACGCGCGCGATGATGTACCCGGCCAGCGCCAGCCCCGCGCCCGAGGTGAGCAGCAGGAAGATGTGCGGCCAACCGTAGACCAGCACCAGGCCGTTGAGAAAGATCTGGAGGAAGGAGAGCGGGATGAGCACTTTCCAGCAGTAGCTCATGAGCTGGTCGATGCGTAGCCGGGGAAAGCTGAAGCGGATCCAGATGAACAGCAGGATCAGGAGGCTGGTCTTGGCAAAGGTCCAGATCAGCTGTAGCCAGAGTCCCGCTTCTGCACCCAGCGGCCAGTTCCAGCCCCCGAGGAAGACGATGGCGCCCAGCAGGCTGTAGATGAAGAGGCTTGCGTAGGACGCGAGGAAGAACATCGACCAGCGGATGCCGCTGTACTCGATGAACGGCCCGCCTACCACCTCCGACTCCGCCGTCGGGATGTCGAAGGGCTGGCGCTCCAGCTCGGCCAGGACGGCGGCGATGAAGATGAAGAACGCGAGCGGCTGCCAGACGACGAGCGGCACCCGCCCCTGGAACTCTACGATCTCGTGCAAGGCGAGGGAGCCGGCCACCATCGAGACGGCCAGCAGCGACAGCACCAGCGGCACCTCGTAGCTGATGAGCTGCGCCGCCGCCCGCATGCCGCCCAGCAGGGCGTACTTGTTGTCGGAGGCCCAGCCGGCCAGGAGGAAGCCGAGGAATGAGAGTCCGGTCACCGCCACGACGTAGAACAGCCCCAGGTCCAGGAAGCTGATCGCCAAGTTTTGCGTAAAGGGAATGGCGATGAAGGCGAGGAAGGTGGGGACGAAGACGGCGAAGGGCGCTAACTCGAAGATCCAGCGGTCCGCGGTGGCGGGCCGCAGGTCTTCCTTCCCGATGAGTTTGAGCGCGTCGGCCAGGGACTGGAGCGTCCCGTGCGGCCCTACGCGCATTGGCCCCAGCCGATTCTGCATGCGCGCGGCGACCTTGCGCTCGATGTAGATCAGCGCCATCACGACGACTGTCATCAGCCCGACGATCACGATCACGCCTACGAAGGCGTCCAACCAGGCGTTTTCGATGTTGATACCGGCGCTTGGCATGCTCATCTGTCCACGTCACAGAGCACGATGTCTACCGAGCCGAGGATGGCGACGGCATCGGCGATGTAATTGCCGATGGTCATCGTTCGCAGGGCCGAGAGGTTGGAGAACGAGGGCGAGCGGATCTTCAGCCGGTAGGGCTTGTCACCGCCCTTGGAGACGATGTAGATCCCGTACTCGCCGCGGGCGTTCTCCACCGCGGCGTAGACCTCGCCCTCCGGCGCGCGGAGCTTGCGGGGCAGCTTCTCGGGCAGGATGGGCCCTTCGGGCAGCTGCTCCAGCGCCTGCTCGACGATGCGAATCGACTGGTGGGTCTCCTCCAGCCGCACCAGGTAGCGGTCGTACACGTCGCCATACTGGCCGATAGGGATGTCAAAGTCGAAGCGGTCGTAGACTGAGTAGGGCTGGTCTTTGCGCAGGTCCCACGGGACGCCGCTGGCGCGCAGCATCGGCCCCGTCAGGCCCCAGTCGATGGCGTCCTCGGCGCTGATCGCGCCCACGCCCTTCGAGCGGGCGACGAAGATCTCGTTGTTCGTGAGGAGCATGTCCAGGTCTTTCAGACCCTGCTTGGTCTGCGGGAGTACCTCTCGTACTCGCTGGACGAAGTTCTCTGGCACGTCCCAGACGACGCCGCCTGGGCGGAAGTAGCCGTACATCATCCGCTCGCCGGAGACCTCCTCGAAGATGTCCTGGATGTACTCGCGTTCGCGAAAGGCGTACATGAAGCTGGTGCCGAAGAGCCCGAGGTCGATGCCGAACGCGCCGATGAACATGAGATGGCTGGTGATGCGGTTGAGCTCGCAGAGGATGACGCGAAGGTACTCTGCCCGTTCCGGCACCTCCAGCTTGGTGAGCTTCTCCACGGCCATGCAGTAGGCCTGCTCGTTCAGGAACTGGGTCAGGTAATCGGTGCGGTCCTGGTAGCCGATGCCCTGGCGGTAGTCCATGTTCTCGGAGAGCTTTTCGCCGCCGCGGTGCATGTAACCGATGTGCGGTTCCACATCGATGACCTTCTCGCCATCGACGGTGAGCACCATGCGAAAGACGCCGTGGGTGCTGGGGTGCTGCGGCCCCATGTTGATGTTGATGTCGACGGTTTCTAGCTCTTGTTGCTGTACCATAGTTTCGCTACTAGCTGCTCATTCTGGCCTAACGATCAAGCAAGCCGGCTGCGACCTCCTACTCGAAGAAGTCGCAATCGGCGATCTTCCATGCACCGTCCTCTTTCACCACCCTATTGTAGTCCTCCTCGCTCCCCAGAGGCCCCTCTTCACCAGCAATGGAGGCCGTACCCTGAGGTGCGGCTTCGGCAGTGTCACCCTGTAAGTTCCGCACGTCAACGCCGGTCAGATCGAACTCGATGCCCAGAACCCCGACTAGATCGAGCGCCTCTGAGAGGCTATCCTCAACGTTCGCGCAGTTCGCTGAGAATAAACCGGCCAGCGTATTGCCGTCACCGTCTTCGAAGGCGCTGTAGAACTCACGGACCAAGCTCTCAATAGCGGCTGTGTCGCCGTCGCCGTTTCCTCCATTGCCATTGCCGCCGTCGTCTCCATTACCGCCGCAGGCCACAACCAGCAACCCGAACAAGAGAACCGCGAACAGCTTCAACACGATGTTCATGCTACCCTCCTTGGCAGTACGCTACACAACCTAGGAATCCCTTTCCAATGAGACCATCACTCCTTGGTCTCCCCTTTGCCTTCTCCGGTCTCCTCGCCCAGCAGCTCGCCCTGCCACTCCTCGATCTCTGCCAGCGGGCTGTCCTTGCGTAGCGGAAAGTGATCGGTCATGTCCTCCGGCAGGAGCAGCGGCACCAGGTGCGGATGCCCCTCGAAGATGATGCCAAACATGTCGCGGGTCTCCCGCTCGTGCCAGTTCGCTCCCTGCCAGACGGAGGTGACGGAAGGCACCTGTGGGTCGTCTCGGGTCAGGCGAGTCTTGATCACCACTTCGTGCCCCTTCTCCAGCGAGACGAGCTGGTAGACGACCTCCAGGCCGTCCTCCAGGTAGTCGACGCCGAAGAGGGAGCGTAGGAACTTGCAGTCGAGGCTTGGGTCGTCCTTGGCGGTCTGCATCACCTGCGGGATGTCGTCCCGGCTGACCTCGATGATGACGCTGTCGAGGCCCTGGTAGGCCTCTAGCTTCACATCGGGCAGCGCCTGGGCGAAGAGGTCGGCGATGCCGCCGGGCGGAGGGCGCTCCCTATCGGATGTCTTCGCCTCGGCCGCCGGTTCTGGTAGGCCCGGGCGCTGAGAGGAGGCGCCTCCCGGAAGCACCTTGGGTCGCTCCGCCTTCGGCTGGCCCGCTCCACCTTGGGCCTTGCCTGCGGCGGGCTCTTTGCTCTGCTCGTTCGCCGCGCTCTCGGCCGGGCTTTCGCTCTGCTCCTGCTCCGCCATTAAAACTTGCCGCGCTCCTCCATGATCTTGTGCTGTAGGGCGATGAATCCGTCGATGAGCGCCTCCGGCCGCGGCGGACAGCCGGGCACGTAGACATCCACGGGGATGATCTTGTCTACTCCTTGGAGGACGCGATCGTAGCGCGTGTAGGGGCCGCCGTTGGTGGCGCAGGCGCCCATGGAGATCACCCACTTCGGGTTGGGCATCTGTTCGTAGAGCAGCTTGACGGCCGGCGCCATCTTCTTCGTCACCGTCCCGGCGATGATCAGCACGTCTGCCTGTCGGGGCGAGGCGAAGGGCACGATGCCGAAGCGCTCCAGATCGTGGTGCGGCATGTAGGTGGCGATCATCTCGATGGCGCAGCAGGCGAGGCCGAAGGTGAGCGGCCAGAGCGACGACTTACGCACCAGCGCCAGCACGGCCTCCGTCGGCACCTGCATCACGCCCGGCAGGATCTGCCGGTAGGCGGCCTTGCCGTAGTCCACTTCTACTGGTGTGAGGAGTTCCGCCTCTCGCTCGATGCCGGTCTTCGGCCGTTCGGAGGGCGGGACCACCTTGGGCGGCGCATCCGGCGTGTTGCTTACGTCGGTCTCGGCGGTCGCGCCTTCGGTTACTTCCATTGCAGCACCCCCTTCTTCCAGGCGTAGACCAGGCCGCTGCCCAGGATGAGGATAAAGAGCACCATTTCGTAGAAGGCCACCGGGCCGATGTCGACGAAGGTGACGGCCCAGGGGAACAAGAACACTGCTTCCACATCGAAGATGAGGAAGAGGATGGCGAACAGGTAGTAGCGGATGTGCACCTGCGTGCGCACGCGGCCGATGGGCACCATGCCGCACTCGTACGTGGTGCGCTTCTGCCGCGATTCCGAGAAGGGCGCCAGGAGGCGTGAGGCGAGGAGGGCGGAGAGGACGAGGATAGAGCCGATGATGGTGGCGAGCAGGACGGCGACGTAGTTATCGAAAAGTAGCTGCACAGCCCCCAACTCCGCCTCGCGAGCTGACGCCCGCAGAGATTGTGGCCTGCTTCACGAGGCCACACCCATCCTAGCAGGGAGCGGATATTGCGTCAATTAACAAGCGGATGCTTGATTTATTGGTGACGGCGATGGAGCGTCATGCTGAGCCGTTCGCTTTGCTCACGCCGAAGCCTGTCGAAGCATCTCGTTCGTAGTTCCAGGTTCCACGCTTCTGGACAGACCTGAAGGTCTGTCCCTACGAGGCCTTTGCCATGCTGAGCCGTTCGGCTGAGCTCACGCCGAAGCCTGTCGAAGCATCTAGGCGCGGGCTCAGGGTGACGGCTTCGCCAGCGCCCGGCGGATGGCGCGGATCTGCTCGGTATGGCTGCGGTCGTGGTTGGCGATGCGCTGGATCATCTCGCGGACGCTGATCGACTCGCGCTCTGGGTGGCCGCCCGCGCGGTCGAGCTCTTCCGGCGTGAGCGACCGCGTCCAGCGCACCACCTCCTCGTGGGCGAGGGCCATCGCCAGCTTCACGCCCTTCGCGTCCTGCTCGATGGCGTCGGCGTGCTCCCGCGCCCACGCCTCCTCGTCGAAGTAGACGAAGCTGTGGCCGGGCACGTCGCGGAGCGCCTGCGCCTGCGAGAGGTAGTAGCGGTCGACGTCGGGCAGGTGGGCGAGCAGCTCGATGATCGCCCAGCCCGCTTCCTCGGGGCGGCGGCGGAGATCGTCGTCCGAGACGTCCTGGCAGACGGTCAGCAGCTCGCTGCGGGCGTTCCTCAGGTCATCGACGAGGTGGAAGGCGCAGGTCATGGCGTCGCCTCGTCTTCTGGCCAGTCAAGCGGTAGGTCTAATATCTCCGTTAAAGGTGCTCCGTCATGCCATTCAACCTGCCCTTCGCGAACGCTCGCATAAGGCAGGCGGTTCAACTCGGATTCGTACGGTTGCTCTGCCCAAGGGTTGTGATACAAACAAATACCCGCCCGCGGAACGCTCCATGGAGTAAGTCGTTGCACTAATAGGACAGCACTCGTTCGTGTGTACCTCGGTCCTTTTAGACTCGTCCATGCTCCGTCGAGAGCTCTCGTCACGCCCTGGAACTCTAGGGTCGTTCGGTCGAGATTCCACTGCTCAGATCCAAAGAGCGCTTGAATCGCGTCTTCCCTATCGATCCCGGGCTCCAGTGCATTGATCGCAATCACGTATTGTAGGTTGAGCCTTCCGTACCTTCGAGACTTTGTCACGACTCCGGCTCTAATTGACTGCCTCGCGCTACTCCAGGCTGTCTCCGTGAAGATCCCGAGAGGTCGTGTCGTCTCTGTGCCCCTGGACTCTGCTCGCTTCGGCACCGGATAGAACTCGAACGCGCCTCCGTCGTGCTCGTATATCCAACGCGGCAGGCCGTGGAATCCTTGTGCGTCAAACGCTTGTTCAACCTCGTTGGGATCAGTCGTCGTCAAGTGTTCTTCAAGAAAACTCCGTATGTCTTTCGCGCGGGGTGGAGTTCTTGGGGAATGTCTCAGATCGACTCCGAGAAAGAAGTTGGGTGATGCTATCTTGTCGAGGACATCATAGACGACGTTGACGCGTGCTCTAGCAGCTGTCTCCTCTTTGGACTCACCAGTGACGACCTTAGCCTCTAAATACGCAAGATTGCCATTCCTCGACTGAATTTTGAAGTCTGGCTGCCTGCTGGTAGTTGGGAGTCTGGGATGGATTTCGGCATGGCAGCCCAGCCGTAGTAGTAGTTCGTGAAGAAACAGCTCAAAGAACGCAGAACGAAACCCTGTGTCACCCTTGGCTCGGAGGCGTTGACGCAAATCGGTTCGTGCTTCAGGTGGATACCTAGAGAACCATGCTTCTAGAAGCCCTCTGACCTTCTGCGCTTCAATGCGTGCAGATCGGTTTAGATAGGGGAACTCGGCTTCTGCATGCCGTGGAGGACCGGTATCTAGGCGTGGGATGTTGTCAAAGATCGTGGATTGCAAGGCTCTACCCTAGTTCCGCCAGCGCCCGCTGTAGCCCCTCCAGGCGGGTGCGCGTTTCGGCGAGCCGCTCCTCCTCCGCCGCCACCACCTCGCGCGGGGCGCGGGCGCGGAACTGCTCGTTCGAGAGCTTGCCCTCCAGGCGGCGCTGGTACGCCTCCGCCTCCTCGATCTCCTTGCCCAACCGCGAGCGCTCCGCGTCCACGTCGAGCAGCCCCGCCAGCGGCACGACGACCTGGGCGTGCGACAGCACCGCCGTCGACACGCCCTCGCGGGGCGCTTCGCCCGCCGACGAGACGACGTGCAGCGGTTGCACGCGGGCGAGCGCTTCGATGTAGGGCGAGGCGGCCTCGATAGCAGGCCGAGCATCGCTTGAAACGACAAAAGCCTCGATGTAGCGACCCGGCTCCACGTGCTTCTCGGAGCGGATGTTGCGGATCGCCCGCACCACCTCGATAACGCCTTCTAGCTGTCGCTCGGCCTCGGCGTCCGCCCAGTCGGGCTGCGGCTGCGGGTAGGGGGCGACGATGAGCGCCTCGGACGGCTGGCTCGCCAGGTGGGGGCGAAGGCGCTGCCACAGCTCCTCGGTGACGAACGGCATGTAGGGGTGGAGCAGGCGCAGCCCCGTCTCCAGCACGTGTACCAGGACGGGTCGAGGGTCGAGGGTCGAGGGTCGAGGCCCCCCCTGTTCCTCGTTCCCTGTTCCTTGTTCCTTTAGCCTCACCTTCGCTATCTCCACGTACCAGTCGCAGTACTCGCTCCAGAGGAAGTCGTAGATACGGCGAGCGGCCTCGTTCAGCTCGAAGTCGCGCTGGAGGCGGTCTACCTCGGTGACGAGGCCGTTGAGGCGCGAGAGGATCCAGCGGTCTTCCGGCGGAAGCTGCTCGCGCTCGGCGAGCGTGGGCGGCTCGACCCGGTCCGAACCGTCGAGCTGCATGATGACGAAGCGGGCGACGTTCCAGAGCTTGTTGGCGAAGTTGCGCCCGGCCTCCACCTTCTCCTCGCGCAGCCGCTGGTCCTGGCCGGTGCCGGCGCCGGTGATCAGCGTGAAGCGGAGCGCGTCGGCGCCGTAGGCATCGACGAGGCGGAGCGGGTCGATCACGTTCCCCTTCGTCTTGCTCATCTTCGCGCCGTGCTCGTCCCGCACCATGCCGTGCAGGTAGACCACTTTGAACGGTATCCGCTTCTCCATGCTCTCCCGCTCCTCGTCCATGCAGAAGAGCCCCAGCATGATCATGCGGGCGATCCAGAAGAAGATGATCTCGTAGCCCGTCTCCATCACAGTGGTCGGGTAGAAGCGGCGCAGGTCTGTGCTGTCGTCGGGCCAGCCGAGTGTGGAGCAGGGCCAGAGGCCGGACGAGAACCAGGTGTCGAGCGTATCCTCATCGCGGCGCAGGCTCGTGCCGCCGCAGCCGTCGCAGCGCTCCGGCTGCTCTACCTCCGGCGGCGGGACGATGGTGTCGCCGCAGCCATCGCAGTACCAGACGGGGATGCGATGGCCCCACCAGAGCTGGCGCGAGATGCACCAGTCGCGGATGTTCTCCATCCAGTTGGTGTAGTCGCGGGTGAAGCGCTGCGGGACGAAGCGGATGAGCCCATCGTTCACCACCTGGAGCGCCTCGCCGGCGAGCGACCGGCCCGGGGCGTACTCCTTGCTCACGGCGACGAACCACTGCTCGCTGACGAGCGGCTCGACGATCGTGTCGCAGCGTTGGCAGTGGCCCAGGCTGTGCTGATACGGCTCGGTCTTCGTCAGGTAGCCGCGCTCCTCCAGGTCGCGGACGATCGCCTCGCGGCAGGCGAAGCGGTCCATCCCCTCGTACGGCCCGGCCTCGGCGTTCATCGTGCCGTCCAGCGCGATGGCGTTGACCGTGGGCAGGCCGTGGCGCTGGCCGATCTCGAAGTCGACCGGGTCGTGGCCGGGCGTGACCTTGAGCGCGCCGGTGCCGAACTCCCGCTCGATCGCCTCGTCGCCGACGATCGACAGCTCGCGTTCGATGATCGGGAGCTGCGCTTTGTGGCCGATGAGGGCGCGGTAGCGTTCGTCCTCGGGGTGGACGGCGATGCCGGTGTCGGCGACGATCGTCTCCGGCCGGGTGGTGGCGATCGTGATCGACTCGCCGGTCGGCCGGGCCTCGTCGTCGAGGAGCGGGTAGCTGACGTGCCAGAGGTTGCCTTCCTCCTCGCGATGCACCACCTCCAGGTCGGAGAGGGCGGTCTGGCAGCGCGGGCACCAGTTGATGATCCGCTCGCCTCGATAGATCAGCCCTTGCTGATAGAGGTTGTAGAAGGCGGTGCGGACGGCCTTGGCCGGCCCATCGTCCATGGTGAAGCGTTCGCGGCTCCAGTCGGCCGAGGCGCCCAGCCGCCTGTGCTGGTCGAAGATGCGAGAACGGCTTCGGTTGACGAACGTCCAGACGCGCTCCAGGAAGCGCTCGCGGCCGATGTCGTGGCGCGTCAGCCCCTCGGCCGCCAGCTCCCGCTCGACCAGCGTGTGCACGGCGATGGCGGCGTGGTCGATGCCGGGCAGCCAGAGGGTCGGGTCGCCCAGCATGCGATGCCAGCGAACGAGGATGTCCTCCACCGTGTCCATCAGCGCGTGGCCCAGGTGGAGCTCGCCGGTGAGGTTGGGCGGCGGCATGATGATCACGAACGGGTCTCGCTCCGAGTCGTCGTTGGGGGTGAAATATCCGGCCTCTTCCCACATGCGGTAGAGGCGCGTCTCGACGGCGGCGGGGTCGTAGGCTTTGGGCATCGATGCCTGGTCGCCGGCGGTTGGTTCAGGGTTAGATGCGATGTTCATGCCTATCTCCCATGTTCCATGTTCTTCCTCATGCGACTCGGCCCCGATTCCTCGGGGCCGCTCAGCGCTACGATGTGTGGCTGCGTTCGGCCCGGGTCAGAGCCCGCGGGCTACGACCTCGCCGTCTACGACCGCTGCCTCGTTCGTCTCAGGCCCCGCCAGAAGCCGGGCCCGTCGCTGGGCCGCCACTTCTAGCTGCGAGACGCGCGCCAGCGCCCGCCGCGTGTCGGAGGCGACGCGTGCCGGGTCGTTCTGGCGTACGCGGTACTTGAACAGCCAGTAGGTGAACTCTCGCAGCTCGCCGTACGAGATCTCGTCGCCGTTCGGGATGGTGTCTGTCTCTCTGCAGGCGGCGAGCAGCTCGTCGCGGCCGCAGCCGTAGATGCGCTCGAAGACCTCGCGCTCCACGCTGCCGTCCTGATCGGAGATGGAGGAGCGGCGCTCCTTCATCACCTCTTCTTCCACCACAAGCTGGAGCGCCTCCTCCACGACGACGCCGTAGAGGTAGTTGAGGTGGGCGCGGTGCTTGGCGGCGCCGATGGCCTGCTTGAACTCGTCGGCGTCCAGCTCCCGCGGCGGCCGGCCGAAGAAGAGGAGCGCCTCGCGCTCGTCGTCAGGGATGGCGCCGTTGGCGGCTTCGCACAGCCGCTCGGCGAGCAGCAGCCAGTCGAAGGCCTCGCCGCCGATGAGGTAGCGATACTGGCGGCCGTCCACCACCTCCTCCGGCGTCTCCCAGTGGGCGATCGCCTCCAGCAGGGCGGCGAACCAGTCGTCGCCAGCCTCGAGCGCCTTGCTGAAGCGATCGAGCGCCTTTGGCGTCGTCGTTTTCTGCGCTGCCGTACGTTTTCGTCCCATCGTTATGCGGCCATGCCGTGGCACTTCTTGTACTTCTTGCCGCTGCCGCAGGGGCAGGGCTGGTTCCGGCCGATCTTGCGAGCTTTGCCTGTCCCCGCCGACCGTCCACCGCCCGCTCCCGCCGCGACAGCAGCCGGCTCCCGCGCGCCAGCGGTGACCGGGGCGCGACTGGGCGGCCGCTGGCTCAGCTCCACGTGGTAGATGGCGCGGGCGACCTGGTGGCGGATGTTCACCAGGAGCTGGCCCCACATGTCGTGCGCCTCTCGCTTGTAGGCGACTAGCGGGTCGGCCTGGCCGTAGGCGCGCAGGCCGATGCCCTGGCGCATCTCGTCTGTGGCGGTGAGGTGCTCGACCCAGAGGCCGTCTATCGTGCGTAGCATGAGCAGCCGCTCTAGCGTGCGCATCTGCTCCGGGCCGATCTCGACCTCGCGACGCTCGTACGCCTCCTCGGCGACCGTGAGCAGCCGCTCTAGGATCTCGGCGTAGTCTAGCTCCTCGAACGTGCGGACGTTGACCGACGAGGGCAGCTTCAAGATGGCGCCCACGTCCGCGAGCAGCGTCTCCAGGTTCCGCAGGTCTTCGTCGCGCTCTGGGACGTGCAGCTCCACCAGATCCGTAATCTCTTCGTGCACCATCTCCAGGATGTTGCTCTTGAGGTCTGCCTCCGCGAAGATCTTCGCCCGCTCCTTGTAGATGACGTCGCGATGGGTGTTCATCACGTCGTCGTAATCGACGAGGTGCTTGCGGATGTCGAAGTTGTGGCCCTCCACCTTGGTCTGGGCGGATTCGATCGACTTGGAGACCATCTTGCTCTCCAAGGGCGTATCCTCATCCATGCCCAGCTTTCCGAGCATGTTGCCCAGCCAATCTGGGGCGAAGCGGCGCATGACGTCATCTTCCAGAGAGACGAAGAAGCGAGAGCTGCCGGGGTCGCCCTGGCGGCCGGCGCGTCCGCGGAGCTGGTTGTCGATGCGGCGCGCCTCGTGCCGCTCGGTGCCGATGATGTGCAGGCCGCCCGCCTCGACCACCTGGTCGTGCTCGCGCTGCCACTCCTCCTTGGAGCGCTTGCCGTCGGGCTTGCCGCCGAGGACGATGTCGGTGCCGCGGCCGGCCATGTTGGTGGCGATGGTGATCGCGCCCGGCCGGCCCGCGTCGGCGATGATGCCAGCCTCCTTCTCGTGGAACTTGGCGTTCAACACCTGGTGGGGTACGCCGTGGCGCTTGAGCAGCTCCGAAAGGTACTCTGACTTTTCGATGGAGACGGTGCCCACCAGCACGGGGCGCTGTCGCTCGTGCATCTCCTCGATCTCTTCCGCCACCGCCTCGAACTTGGCGCGCTCGTTGCGATAGATGAGGTCGGTGCTGTCCTCGCGCGCCATGGGCACGTTGGTAGGGATGACGACCACGTCCAGCTTGTAGATCTTGTAGAACTCCTCGGCCTCGGTCACGGCAGTACCGGTCATGCCGGCCAGCCTGTCGTAGAGGCGGAAGTAGTTCTGGAGGGTGATGGTGGCGTAGGTGAGCGACTCCTGCTGGACCTTCACCTTCTCCTTCGCCTCTACCGCCTGGTGGAGACCGTCCGACCAGCGCCGGCCCGGCATCAGCCGCCCGGTGAACTCGTCGACGATCACCACCTGGCCGTCTTTCACCACGTACTCCCGGTCGCGGCGATAGAGCGCGTGGGCCTTGAGGGCGGAGTCCATGTAGCGGGTGAGGCGGAAGTTCTCCGGCGAGAAGAGGTTGTCTATGCCCAGCCAATTCTCCATCTTGGCGATGCCTTCCTCGGTGAGGCTGGCGGAGCGCGCCTTCTCGTCGATGGTGTAGTCGGTTTCCTCCTGGAGGCGAGGCGCCAGGCGGGCGAAGGTGGTGTACGTCTGAGTGCTCTCTTGCGCGGGCCCGCTGATGATCAGCGGCGTGCGCGCCTCGTCGATGAGGATGTTGTCCACCTCGTCGACGATCGCGTAGTGGAGTTCGCGGTGGACGACGCGGTCGCGGTCGACCGCCATGTTGTCCCGCAGGTAGTCGAAGCCGAACTCGTGGTTCGTGCCGTAGGTGATGTCGGCCTGGTACGCCTCGCGACGCGTGCAGGGGGTGAGGTGCTCCATGTTCTCGGCATCGCTCACGCGCTCCGCTGAGTAGAGGAACGAGGCGTCGTGCTGGAGGATGCTGAGGCTGAGGCCGAGAGCGTCGTAGATGGGGCCCATCCACTGGGCGTCGCGCTTGGCCAGGTAGTCGTTGACCGTGATCAGGTGCGCGCCGCGGCCGGAGAGGGCGTTGAGGTAGAGGGGCAGGGTGGCGACCAGCGTCTTCCCCTCGCCGGTCTTCATCTCGGCGATTTTGCCTTCGTGAAGGACGAGTCCGCCTAAGAGCTGCACATCGAAGTGGCGGAGGCCGGTATAGCGGCGGGATGCCTCGCGCACGACGGCGAACGCCTCTTCGGTCAGGTCGTCCGTCGTTTCGTCCGCCTCGAGGCGCGAGCGAAACTCGTCGGTCTTGGCCCGCAGTTGTGCGTCCGAGAGCGCCTCTATCTCTGCTGTGAGCTCGTTGACGCGATCGACGAAGGGCTGGAGCTTGCGCAGCTCCTTCTCGTTCGAGTCGCCCAGGAGAAACTTCAGCATGATGTCATCGCGACCTTAGCGCCGGCCGCGCTTGCGCCCACCGCGGATGTGCGCCAGCGCTTCTTCTTCACTCAGTATCGAAATGCTCCGCGACATCCTTCATAATACCTGCTGCGCCGTGGACTCACAGCGTCTCAGAGAAATCATAGACCACTTCAATCGCGGGGTTTGCAGGCAGTCCGTGCCGTTCGTGCTCACCGCCCTCAAGGTGGAGCAACACTGCTTCGCGGATGTTGTGCTTTAGTTCGTTCAGCGATGTCGCCTCGGTGAAGATACTGAGACCCTCTGCGCGGGCGAGGTAGTGATCACCTTCCTTCGTCACCACCATCGTGACCGCTCCAGCCTTCTCCTTGGTTACCATCGTCTCACGCCCCCTATTGGAATAGCTCCCCGACGGAACGGCCGGTGTGAATACGGCCGATCGCTTCGCCGATCATCGGCGCCATGCTGAGCACCTCGATCTGGGGGATCCGCTTCTCGGGTGGTAGCGGTATCGTGTCGGTGACGACGAGCTCTTGGAGGGCGCTCGCTTTGAGGTCTTCGACGGCTGAACCCGAGAGAAGGGCGTGGGTGACGCCGGCGTAGACCGCTATCGCGCCCCGGTCCATGAGCACTCTGGCGCCCTCCATCAATGTGCTGCCGGTCAGGATCTCGTCGTCCACGATCACAGCGGTTTTGCCCTCCACGTCACCGATGACGTTGAGCACTTCCGCCACCTCGTCGTTGCCCGTCCGCCGCTTCTCGATAATGGCCAGCGGCGCGTCGAGCGTTTGGGCGACGTTGCGGGCCCGTTTGGAGCCGCCCTCGTCGGCAGCGACGACAACTGGGTTCTCAAGATCCTTGTTGATGAAATAGCGGCTGATCATGTAGAGCGCCGTAAGCTCATCGACCGGGATGTTGAAGAAGCCCTGGATCTGGCCGGCGTGTAGGTCCACCGTGAGCATGCGGTCGGCTCCCGCGGTTTCGATCAGGTTCGCTATGAGCCGGCCGGTGATAGGCACCCGCGGTTGGTCTTTCTTGTCGCTGCGGCCATACGCGTAGTACGGCACCACCGCGGTCACCCGCCCGGCCGAGGCGCGCTTCATGGCGTCGATCATGATCAGCAGCTCCATGATGCTGGTGTTCACCGGGGAGCTCATGGGCTGAACGATAAACACGTCGCGCTCCCGGACGTTCTCCTGAATGCGGACGAAGATGTTCTCGTTGCTGAACTCGAACACCTCGCATTCGCCCAGCGGTGACTCCAGGTAGTTGCAGACGGACTGCGCCAGCTCTGGGTGCGCGTTCCCGCTGAAGATCCGCAGCTCTTGCACCATATCCTCCCTGCGTGCTGCTGTACCGGCCAAAGGCCAAACCAGACTCGCCCGCACGTATTGTATGGAGCACGGGCCGGGCAAGGACTCAAGATCCTCCGACCGGCCCGTGCCTCGCGCCTCAAGCGTCTGTCTGGTAGACCATCTCAACTATAGCATACGGTGTGTGCAGATTCGACTCTCAACGAGCCCCGATTTTTTCGTGGAGACCCCTTCAGAATGTTCGGCTATGGCCGATTGATGTAGTGGTAGATAGGCGGATGGAACGATGTAGGCCATACAGCGAAGCCCCGATAATTGCGCGGAAACTGTGATGATTAGGAGCCGTTGTAGTAGTCGTATACGGCCCGCGAGATGCGCGCGATGGCGGCGGTGCCCTCGTCGCTATAGCCGAAGTCGGTGAGGACGACGATGACGTAGGTAGCGGCGGGCGAGTAGACGATGCCGGCATCGTGGCTGGCGTTGCTCCAACTGCCGGTCTTGTGGGCCACGCGGGTCCCCTCCGGCAAAAGCGCGGGCAGCCTGTCGTTGAAGTAGGTGTCAGAGAGCAGAGCGAGCATCTCGTCGCTGGCCGTCTCGCTCACGGCCTGCCGTCGGGCGATCATCTCCATCAGCAGCGCCATTTCGGCGGCGGTGGTTGGCAGCGAGTCCGGCCGATAGCGAGAGACCTCCAGCCCCAGGTCTCGCAGCGTCTCGTTCACGTTGTCCATGCCGACGCGGTCCAGCACGAAAAGCGCCGCGACGTTGCCGCTGACGCGGATCATCTGGTCGACCACTTCGCCTAGCGTCACCTCGTCGCACGCCGCCAGCTCACCCTCGTTGAGGACGAACTCATCCTCGTAGTAGTCCGAGATAATGTAGCGTTCGTCGAAGTCGAGGAGGCCTGCCTCCCGGTGGCGGTAGGTCTCCAGCAGCACCCATATCTTGTAGAGGCTGGCGGAGTAGAAGCTGCGTTCGCCGGCGAGGGCGGCGCCGCGACCGTCGGCCAGGTTCTTCACTACCACTGCGATGTGCGCTTCGTCGTCTCCCACGGACTGCCGGACGACCTGCTCGAGCGCTGGGTCGGCAGTGAACGTCAGCGGCTGATAGGGGGCTAGCTCGGGCGGCTTGCCGACGGGCCTGAGCAGGATGGGCTGGCCAGGCAACGGCTCGTACGGTGCGCCTTGGGGATACGGATCGGCGCAGCGGTCGTCCTCGCCGAGCCAGACGAGTGGCGTCACCAGCACCGTGGTGGGAGGTGGGATCGGCGTCTCGGTAGGTGGAGGAGGCGTTTCGGTGGCTGTGGCCGCAGGCGTCGATGTCGGCGGCGGCGTGGACGCCCCGCTGCAGGCAGCGAGAAGCAGCGCCAGCAGACCTACCGCGAAGAGTCGGGCCGGCATGCTACACCGGCTCGTGGCCCTTCGACTCCAGGAGCACCCGGCGCGTCAGCGCGAGGGCGGTGGTGACCGCCCGCCGCTTCACGGCCTCCCTACCCTGGGCGAACTGGTAGCTGACGTGTTGCGGCACGGTGAAGGCGGCATCGAAGCCGACGTGGATCGTGCCGGGCGGCTTCTCCTCCTCCGGGTCCGGCCCGGCGACGCCGGTGATGCCGACGCCGACATCGGCGTTCAGCCGCTCGCGGACGGCGCGCGCCATGTCGCGCGCGCACTCGGCGCTGATCGCGCCGTACTGGGCGATGATCTCGGGATCGACGCCCCAAGCGATCTTCGTCTCGGCGTTGTAGGCGACGAGGCCGCTGCGGAAGTAGGCGGAGCTGCCGGGCACGTTGGTGATCGTATTCGCCAGCAGCCCGCCGGTGCACGACTCCATCGTCGCCAGGGTGAGATGGTTGCGCTGGAGGAGATCGCCTATTGCGCTCTCCAGCGTGTCGTCGTCGGCGCCCCAGACGGCGTCGCCCAAGATGCGCCGCATCTCCTCCTCCAGCGGTTGCATGAGGCGCTGCGCTTCCTCTCGGCTCGACGCCTTGGCGGCGATGCGGAGCTGGACGCCGTCCGGGCGGGCGTAGACGCCGATGCTGGGGTTGGTGGACTTGAGCAGGGGGCTCACCAGCTCGTCCACGTGTCCTTCGCCTATGCCCATCGTCTTCAGCGTGCGAGTGACGAGCACGGTACGCTGTCCCGCGGTGCGCCGCTCCAGCTCCGGCGCCACCTCTCGCTCCCACATGCGCTGCATCTCCGAGGGCGGGCCGGGCATCGCGACGATGATGTGCCCTTGTCGCTCTACCCACCAGCCGGGGGCGGTGCCCCGCGGGTTGGGGATGGCGCGCGAGGAGGGGATGAGCATCGCCTGCTTCAGGTTGCGCTCCGGCATGGTGGCGCTCCGCTGCGCGAAGAACTCACGGAGCTGCCGCTCCAGCTCCGGGTCGACTGAGGACTCCTCGCCCAGCACGCGGGCGATCGCTTCGCGCGTGAGATCGTCCTCGGTGGGGCCCAGGCCGCCGGTGGTGAGCACCAGGTCTGAACGGCCCCAGGCGCGCTCGATGACTTCCGTAAGGCGATCCATGTTGTCGCCCACCTTCGACGTGTAGAAGAGGTCGATGCCCAGCGCAGGCAGGCGCGCGGCGAGATACTGGGCGTTGGTGTCCAGGATCTCGCCCAGGAGCAATTCCGTGCCGATTGAGATCAGTTCCGCCTGCATAGGCGAAAGCAGCATAGGATACGGCACGAGGATCGTCAAGCCGTGCGCGATAGGGATTAACTTCCCCCTAAGGGCAACCGATACTCACATATGAGAATATTCCGCTTAGTAAACATGTCAGAATCCCCTATATGACGACGAACGAAGAACATACCGTGCGCTCACTAGACGCGAAACGCCGCGAGCAGACGCCGCAGGCGCTGGCCCGCCTGGCATTGGGAGCGCTCTTCACTGTGCTCTGGATATTTCTCTGGGTGCTGAGCATTCCCATGCCGGTCCCCTTCTTGCTGAACCTCGTTGTATACATGCTGTTCTTCCTCCTCTACTGGCGGCTCGTCTTCCTGCTGCCCACCGTTCGTGCTGTCGAATTGGCCCACTACGGCATGCTGGCTATCGATCTCCTCTTCTACACCGCCACGGTCTACTTCCTGGGAGGCGCCTCCTGGCTGGGGGCCTTCGCCTATATCTTTGGGCTGATCTTCGCCAATACTTTCCTGGACTTGCGGCGCGGTTTGGTCTATACCAGCGGGGCCAGCCTCGCGTTTGTCGGTCTCGTCCTGCTGGAGGCGACGGGCGCCGTTCCCCACTACGTCTATCTGGAGCAGGGGGCGCTGCGCTACACGGACGCCCGATTCGTGGTGTCGACCGCCATCGGCGGCGTCGGCGTCTTCTTTAGCATCTACATCTGGGTGAACTGGGTGGGCCACCAGCTCCGTCGCGAACGCGATGGAGCCGTCCGCGCCCAGGAAGAGGTGTTGGGCGCCCGGGCGGAACTCGAGCGCGCGAACGCCGAGCTGGAGGAGCTCGTGAACGTGCAGCACGCCGAGTGCGAGCTGGCGACCGCCGCGCTGCAGGAGAGCGAGGAGCGTCTACGCGCCGTCTTCGCGAACGTGCCCATCATCCTCTGGGCGATCGACCAGGAAGGTGTGTTGACGGTTTCTGAGGGCAAAGGGCTGAAGGCGCTAGGGCTGAAGTCTGGGGAGGCTGTCGGCCACTCGATCTTCGACGTATTCCGCGGTGCCCCGGAGGTTCTCGATAGCGTGCGCAACGCCCTCGCCGGCAAATCGAGCACAGGCGGATCAGCTCCCATCACAGTGGAGGTGAAGGGGCTGACGCTTGAGATACGCTCGAGGCCGATTCGCGGCGACAATGGCGAGACCCTCGGCGTTATCGGCGTCGCCATGGACATCACAGAGCGCAAGCGAGCGGCGGAGGCGTTGCGGGTGAGCGAAGAGCGCTATCGTGACTACTACGATCACGCACCGAACGCCTATCTGTCCGTGGACATGGAAACGGGTCAGATCGTCGAGTGTAACCAAACGACAGTGGAGATGCTGGGTCTTCGCAAAGAGGAGATCGTCGGACACAAGGCTATGGAGTTCTACACGCCGGCATCACTCGAGCGTGCTCGCGCCGCTTTTGGGGTGTTTCTCTCTCGTGGAGAGGTACACTCCATCGATCTGCAGGTACAGCGCGGCGATGGCACGGTCATCGACGTCACCCTCGACGCGACGGCTGTGCGGGCTCCTGACGGCCGCATCCTGCGAAGCCGGTCGATGTGGCGCGACGTCACTGAGCGCAAGCGAGCGGAGGAGGCGTTGCGGGTGAGCGAGACGAAGTTCCGCACCCTGGCCGAGACGGTGAACGTTGCGGTCTTCATCTTGCGGGGAGACAAGATGCTCTACGTGAACTCTGCGGCGGAAACGCTCAGCGGCTACACGCAAGAAGAGTTGCTTGAGATGAACTTCTGGGACG
>JACZYW010000226.1 GCA_022570885.1 Chloroflexota bacterium
TCAATGAACAGCAACGGCGGCTCGGCCTGGAGCGGACGACGCTGTTCTGCCGGCTGGGCGACGCTTCGGCCGGGCTGGACGCGCGAAAGATGTCCGTGAGCACGGCAGGCGAGATGAGCCGGCTTCTCGAGCTGATCGCGCGGCACGAGGCGGTGTCGGCTGAGGCTTCGGAGGATATGCTGCGCATCATGCGCCGCCAGGACTATCGACACGAGCTGACGCGGCTGCTGCCGTGGAACGAGCTGAACATGCTGCCGCACTACGAATCGAACTGGGTGGCGGAGAAGGGCGGCGCATTCCTTAACGGCGTGCGCACCAGCGGCGCGGTCTTCTCGGGCTCACGCGGCTCGTTCGCGATGTCGGTGTTCTGCGAAGGCGGAACGGCGGCCGGCGGCACAGGTCGAGAGTCGGAAGGAAACGTGTTGATTGGGGAGCTGGGGCACGCAGCGTGGCGGGCGCTGGCGGCAGGCGAGGATGTGTTGGGAGAAGGCGTGGCTGGCTAGGGCCTCGGAATTCAGTCATCGGCCCCGAAGGAGAGGTGGAGGAAGCACCGATGGCAAACGCCGAACCAGTAGCAGTACGTTGCGTCAAAGCTAGGGCAGTGCCTACAGCATGACCCGCGATCAGCCGAGCGTTGTGGTTCTCAAGAAGAACCTTTCGCGCACCATTCGACAGGGTCATCCCTGGATCTACAGAGATGCGCTGGATGTGCGCGTCATCCCGGACAATGGCGCTCTCGTCGAAGTCCACACGCGCGATGGAAGACCCATCGCCCGGGGCTTCTGGGACGAGCGATCACCGATCGCCGTGCGCGTACTGGAATCGGGCGGCCCCGGCCACCACTTCGCGGACGCGGACGCGCTACTAGCGGAACGGCTGCGGGCGGCGCTGGATCGCCGGTTGGAGCGGCTCGATCTTTCGAAGACCAACGTATTTCGCTGGCTGCACGGTGAAGGTGATCTCCTACCGGGGGTACACGTCGACTTCTATGCCGACACCGCCGTCGTTCGTTTCGACGGTGACGGTGCGCGCGCATTCTACGATCCGTTTGAGCCGCGGCTACGCTTGGCAGCCGGGCCGCGTTTGCCGATCCGGGCGGTGCTGGATCGATCCTCGCGCAAGACGGGGGCCAAGGAAGACGAACGAGAGGTCGTGGAGAACGCCGTCCGGTTTGTGGTGGATCTAGCACACGGGCAAAAGGGCGGCCTCTTCATCGACCAGCGCGAAAACCGGGTACGAGTGGCGGGGCGCGCCCGTGGCAAATCCGTCCTGGACCTGTTCGGCTACACCGGTGGCTTCGCGGTGCACGCGGCGGTTGCCGGCGCCCGCAGCACGGACACCGTCGACATGGCGAGACCCGTGATCGAGGCCGCGCGGCGCAACTTCGAACTGAACAATCTGCCCATGGATCGCGCGAGGTTTCACGCACTCGATGTCTTCGCATTCTTGACGGCGGCGATCGAGCGCGGCGATCGATGGGACATCGTTATCTCCGACCCGCCTAGCTTCGCCCCTAGGAAGGCTGCGCTGCCTGCGGCGCGCCGGGCCTACCAGCGATTGCACAAGCTGGCGTCGACGGTCACCGCGCCGGGCGGTCTGCTGTGCGCGTCATCGTGCTCCAGCCACCTCGGGGAGGACGACTTTATGGCAAGCATCGAGGCCGGTGTCCGCCAAGCTGGCCGCCACTGGGTATTCGAAGCCCGGTACGGCGCGGCATTCGACCACCCGGTATTGCCAGCGTTCCCCGAAGGCGACTACCTGAAGTTTGCGATGGGCCGCGTGCGTTAGGATCATTCTAGAAACGCAGGTTGGAGCGGGAGAAGGCCGCGACGCTACGAGTTGACCGGGAACACCCGCTGCGTCCCCGATAGGCCTTTCATCTCCACGTCCTGCGGTTCACCGAAGTCGATGTCGCCGGCGCTCTCTGTCAGCTCGTGAAGCAGCGACGAGACGAGGATCTCCCCGCCGGACGCCTTGCCTGCGATACGGGCGGCAAGGTTCACATGCTTGCCGTAGAAGTCCTCCGCCTCCTTTACCGGCTCGCCAGTATGGAGGCCGATGCGAATCTTCACTGGCTCCTCCGCCGATTCGTTGCGCTGGGCGAAGGCACGTTGCATCTCGACAGCGCACTGGAGGGCCTGTCGCGCGCTCTGGAAGGCGATCATGAATCCGTCGCCCTCTGTCTTGACTTCGAATCCCTGGTGTTCCCGCACCTGCTCGCGGATGAGGACATTGTGCTCCCGCAGCAGCTCCATCCAGCGCTGGTCGCCGAGACGCTCGTTCATCGGGGTGGAGCCTTCGATGTCGCTGAAGAGCAGCGTCACCGTGCCATCGGGCGCGGCGTGCGGGCGCAGGTCGGGCTGCTCCACGTAGACTGTGGCCGCCACCGCTTCGATGGACGTCCCCATCTCGCTGGTGTCGATCCCGAGCAGCCGCAGCTTCAGAGCGAGGG
>JACZYW010000108.1 GCA_022570885.1 Chloroflexota bacterium
CGGAGGTGACGCGTCGCAATCTCCACGGGTACGATGCGCTCGTCGCCGCGAAGTCCGGGCGGATGACCATCTACGAGCACATCGCGGACCGGCCGGGCCCGGGCTTCATCGCCAACCCCTACTGCTCGTTCTCGTCGGCGATGCTGCTGACGCAGGGCATCCTCGCGGCGCTCCGCAGCCGCCGGCAAACGGGCGTTGGCCAGGAGGTCAGCGTCTCCATGCTGGCGGCCCTCATGCCCTTCGACCTCAACACCTGGATCCTGCCGCAGTTCAAGCCGATAGATCCGGACTCGAAGAAAGACACCCGGCACTTCGCCACATCGATCGGCCGCTCGTACGATTCACAGCGGCTGAGCCGGCCCGACGTCCGCGTTCCCCGCCCGAGCATCTGGTGCGGCGTGACGAAAGACGGGGTCTGGCTGTGGATCGAGAACACGGCGCAGCACCTGTGCGTGGAGCAGATGACGGCCCTGGACCTGCTTCACCTTTACGAGCAGGAGCGCTTCGCGCAACTGCCGGCGGTCTTCAACGAGGAGGACGGCGAGGCGCTGTGGCAGATCCTGCTGGAACGGGTGCGCTCGAAGACGTACGAGGAGTGGCAACAGATCTTCGACGGCCACAAGATGGGCTGGGAACGCTTGGCCGAGCCGCTGGAGGCGCTGGAGCACCGGCAGGTGATCCACAACGGCCATCGCGTCGAGGTGCCCGGACTGGAGGATCAGCCGACGCTCCAACCTGGCGCGCTGGTGCGCTGCTCGGAGAGCGAGACGCGCATCGGCCGGCGAGCGCCTCGCCTGGGCGAGCACACCGAGCAGCCGTTCGACCGGGCGGAGAGCGCAGAGCCGGCGCCGCCGCCGGACGCAGCGCGGGCAGGCAAACGAGGCCCCCTCTCCGGCATCACCGTGGTCGACATGTCGACATGGCTGGCGGGCGCGTTCGCCCCGACGATCCTGGCGGAGCTGGGCGCGCGGGTGATCTCCATCGAGCCGCTCGGCGGGGAGCCCGGGCGCTACCTGATGGGCGGCGTGCTCGCGCTCGTCACCTCGCCGGGCAAGGAGAGCATCGCCCTCGACCTGAAGCGGCCGGAGGGGCGCGAGATCGTCCACAAGCTGATCGCCCAGGCGGATATCCTCTACCACAACCTCCGGACGGGTGTGCCCGAACGGCTGGCCGTCGATTACGAAACGTGCAAGAAGCTGAACCCGAAGCTGATCTATCTGAACGCCGCAGCCTACGGCGATAGCGGCCCCGATCGCGCGCGACCGGCCTTCGCCGGCACCATCGCGGCGATGAGCGGCTACGGCCGGCGCCAGGCCGGAGGCGGCCACCCGGCGCCGGAGAGCCAGAAGCTGGACATGGAGGATCTGAAGAAGGAGGCCTGGCGGCTGGCGAGAACCGTGGATGGAAGCTCCGATGTCTGCGCCGCCATGGGGGCGGTGACAGCCGCGCTGCTGGGCTTGCAGGCTCGGGACAGCACGGGCGTGGGCCAGGCGTTGATGACGACAATGGTCTGCTCGAACATGCTCGCCAACTCCGACGAGCTGATCGCCTACGATGACCGTCCTCCCACCCGGAGCGCCGACGCCGACCTCTTCGGCCTCGGCCCGCTCTACCGGCTGTATGAGGCGTCGGAAGGTTGGGTCTTCCTCGCCTGCGTTCGGCGCAAGGAGTGGGAGGCGTTCTGCGCGGCGGCCGGCAAGCCGGAGCTCCTGCCCTCTTGGAGCGCGGGCTGGCAGAGCGACGGCGCGTCACAGGAGAGCGAGGCTCTAGCCACGACCATCGCTGAGCTCTTCCGAGCGCGGCCGGCGGCGGAGTGGGAAGCGTTCATGGCCGAGCACGACGTGCCGCTCGTCGCGGTAGAGTTGCGCACGCCCGGTCTGTTCAGCCTAGAGGACGAAGACATGCGGGCGCAGGGGTTCATGGTCAGCGTGCACAGCTCGCAATACGGAGACTACTTGCGGCATGGGGCACTGCACAAGTTCTCGGCGGACGAGCCGCGCTTCGGCGCTTGGGAGCCTGTCGGCGGGCACACGCGGTCGATCTTGTCGGAGCTCGGCTACAGCAAGGAGCAGATCGACCGGCTCCTGAGCGAAAAGCTAGTCGAGGTTCCAGACGAGAGCTAACGCCAAAGCGGCCCACCGTTGATTGCAACGCCCGCCGTTCGATACAATACGAAGCACGATCCTCGGTAGCTCAATTGGTAGAGCGAGCGGCTGTTAACCGCTAGGTTGTAGGTTCGAGTCCTACCCGAGGAGCCATTCTACTACACAACTCCTCCGAGTTTTGCTCTCGCACAGGCGATTCTCTACTCATGCGCGGGTCGGGTACACACTGACGTGGAACGGCATCAGCGTGTCGATCGCCTCTTCAGGATCCTTCCTCCCGTTCCACCGGAAGTGCTGGATCGTCACCTTGTCCGGCTCGAAGTCCACGATGTGGAAACCATTCTCTTCGAGCACGGGCACGACTTCTTCTACCTCTAGGTGATCCGGTGGCGTGGCGATCGTGCCGCGAGCTATCGAGGGCCAGCCGATGCCCGTACCAAGAGGGCCCGTGAGCACCGAAATGACAGGGTTGTCGCGGAAGTCGTGCGTACCGCTTCGCAGGATACGGCCCTCCGCAACACTGTGGATATCGCCGCTCATGAACAGGGGAAGGCGATTCATGGCTGCGGCGGCAGACAATATTCGATCGTGCTGTGCGAGCCACCCCTCTTGCCAGCCCGGTTTAGGTACGGCCGTGGTGAGCCCGCCCCCCTCGGCAAGGATATCGGGGTACCATTCCGCAAACTTGCCTGCGCTCCAGCCTGGCGGGTTGGAGGGTAGGTTCATCACGTGATCCAGGCTTGTGTCCGACATGCGCGAACGTATCCACGCTTCGACCTGTGGTGGGATCAGCGTTCCGTCCTGACCCTCGAGGGTCATGAAGCCCTTGCAGTCGTAGAGGAGGGCTTCCAGGAGCTGACCGTAGCGTAGCGTGCCGAACGCCTCGCTCACGCCAGTTGGACGATCGCTCGCCGATGCTCCGGGTAAGTTCGACGGCCGGTTGTTGTCCGGGAGAAACTCCGGGTAGTAGAGCCGTTGTGATGCGCGGGCGAGGCGCCGCATGAAGTCGTCGGGCGGAAACGAGATTAGTTCGTCCGTGACCTGATCGTCTTCGAAATAGTCGTGGTCATCGCGCAGGAAGAAGACCGGCAGTGAACGGAACATCGTCCCATACAGGCCGGCAATCTGCGGCCCGACAGCGCGTTTGAGCACCTCCTCGTTGGCCGTGCCGAGGACAGGCGCCGTTCGATCGAACACGCCGGCATGCTCCTCCGCCAAATCCGAGCGACCGGTAACGATTGCGGCAAGACCCGCTCGTAGATCCCAGTACACCTGATCTCCGTTAGCAATGACGGCGTCCGGTTCGAAGGTGAGCGCGCGCCGGAACAGACGCTGCCGGGCGGCAGTCGGCACATACAACCCGAAGATGTCATTGCCGCCAGCGCAGGCGTACATGAGCAGGCGGAGTCGCTCAGGGCGTGCGTCCGGCGCCGGAAACGTAGACAGCTCCCACGGATCGATCAAGTGACGTCCCCCGCGCCGGAGCTCTAGCGTGTAGCGCCGGCCCGCTTCCAGATCTTTCGCGTCGAACGCCCAGAACAGACCCTGGCTGTCCGTCATCCTGCCGATGACGCGTTGCCCATCCACCGAAAGCTCTGGGGCTTCGGCTTGTGGTGCGATGAACGAGGCCTTGATCAGAATGCGGTTGCTGCCAACGGTTGGCAGGAGATGGGCGACGCTTCCCTCATGGGTGCCATCGTATGCAGAGAGCGTCGGTTCGGCGGTACTCTCGAAATCAGAAGGCGCCGCTTCGTCCTCCTCGCTACATGCCGCCACAAGCGGACCGAGAGAGGCAACAGCGGCGACCGAGATAGCGCCTTTCAAGAAATCTCTGCGGTTCATATCCCCCCCATCATCGTGCTTGGCCCCGCTTGCTGTCCCGCAAACGGGCATCGGGCTGATAGCTGTATCTTAGTGCCAGCGGGCCCAGGAATCTACAGTGGTCGCGGGAATGCCCATCGCGGTGGTAGAATAATACGCGCTGTGAGTCCAGATATGCCAGCCACTGCCACACCGTTCGTCGTCATGGCCAAGCCGTTGGGCCCGATCTGCAACCTCAACTGCGGTTACTGCTACTATCTCGACAAGACTCGGCTCTTCCCCGCCGGCGAGCGCTTCCGCATGTCCGACGAGGTGCTCGAAGGATACGTTCGGTCGTTCATCGAAGCGAGCCCCGGGCCAGTCGTGCAGTTCGTCTGGCACGGGGGAGAGCCAACGTTGCTTGGCGTGGGGTTCTACCGTCGGGCGCTCCAGCTTCAGGAGCGCTACCTGCCGCCGGGATGGACGTGCGTCAACAACATGCAGACCAACGGCGTACTGCTCGACGACGAGTGGTGTGCCTTCCTGGCCGAGCACCGGTTCCACGTCGGCATCAGCATCGACGGCCCAGCACGGCTCCACGACGCCTGCCGGATCGACAACGCCGGGCGCCCCACGCACCGGCAAGTCACGCGGGCGCTGCGGCTGCTTCAGCGACGCGGCATCCACCCCGATGTCCTCTGCACGTTGAACACCGTGACCGCTCCTCACCCTGTGGAGGTGTATCGGTTCTTCCTCGACCATGACGTCCGTTGGCTGCAGTTCCTCCCTGTCGTGCGGCGAACGCCGGAGGGCGGCGTGTCTGACTTGTCAGTGGCGCCCGAGGCGATGGGCGCCTTCCTCTGCACCGTGTTCGACGAGTGGGTCCGCCACGACGTGGGGCGGATTGTGGTGCAGACCTTTGTGGAGTGCCTGCGCGTGTGGATGGGCGAGACGGCCACTCTGTGCGTGATGGCGGAGACCTGCGGGCGGGCGCTCGCCATGGAGCACGACGGGAGCGTCTACTCCTGCGACCACTTCGTCGATCTCGAGCATCGACTCGGCGACCTCTCGGCCGACGGGCTCGCAGCGCTTATCGACGCGCCCGAGCAGGTCGCCTTCGGGCGCGCCAAGCGCGACGGACTGCCGAGCTGCTGCCGGGAGTGTCCAGTCCTGTTCGTGTGCAACGGCGGGTGCCCTAAAGATCGCTTCGCGTCCGCCCCCGACGGCGCGCAGGGCCTCAACTACCTATGCGCCGGCTACCGGCGCTTCTACGAGCACGCCGCACCTTACATGGCGAGGATGGCGGCCCTGGCTCGTCGCCGGACGCCCGTGTCGGCGATCATGACCGAGCTCAAGCTGAAGGAGGCCAATGACGAAGAGCCGTGGCGTCGGGTCTCGCGCAACGATCCGTGTCCCTGCGGGAGCGGACGTAAGTACAAGCGGTGCTGCCTTGGGACGCGCCGGCCCCGCTGACCCGAGCCCCGGCCGCCTCGCCCTTACGCGGTGCGCAAGCCCAAGGCTTTGATGAAGCCGAGCAGTACCCGTTCTTCTGCTCTCTGCACCCAGCGATGACCGGCACCGTCGTCGTAACCGGCTAACGGTAGCACCCGCCACCCGTACCGCCACAGTTGGCCGATGATACGTCTTTCGCGTGTTGGGAAGCCTGCGAATAGCGCGAGGGCTTAGGTCGCCCGCTCGCGGGTCTGGTCCGTGGAGCGGGCGACGCTCATCACGCCCCGCACCATCTCCAGCCTGCTGAGCAGGCGGCTGAGCTGGTGGACGCCCTGCGTCTCCACTGTCAGCGAGATGACTGTGCCACGGTTGCCGTCCTCCTGCGTGCGCACCGCCACCATGTTCACCTTCTCCTCGGCGATGAGCGTGCTGATGTCGCGCAGCAGCCCTACCCGATCCCACGCCTCGATGTGGATGGCGACCGGGTAGAACGCGCCGGTGCGACCCCACTCCACTTCCACCAGCCGCTCCGGCTCGTCCTCGTGGAGGACGTTGAAGCAATCGCGACGGTGGACCGTGACGCCGCGGCTGCGGGTGATGTAGCCGATGATGTCGTCGCCGGGGACGGGGCTGCAGCAGCGGGCCAGTTGGGTAAGCAGATCGCCTGTGCCCAGTACCCGGATGTCGGTGGAGATAACCGGCCCCTTGGGCCGATCCTCGGGCGGCGCCGGCTTCGGCGCCTCGGGCGCCAAGAAGCCGGCCAAGCGAACCGCTACCTGATGCAGGCTCACCCCGCCGAAGCCGAGAGCAGCGTAGAGATCGTCGAGCGAATCGTAGCGGAACTGTCGTAGGAGCTCGTCCTTGCACTGGGCAAGGGTGACGCCCAACCGGCGCAACTCCCGCTCCAGCGCCTCCCGCCCCTTCTCCATATTCTCCGCCCGTTCCTGCTTGCGGAACCACTGGCGTATCTTGGTGCGGGAATGGGTCGTCCCGACGTAGCCCAGGTTGCGGTTGAGCCAATCGCGGGAAGGGCCACGGGAGCCACGGCCTCTCAAGATCTCGACCACGTCGCTGTTCTCCAGATGATAGTTCAGGGCGACCAGGCGGCCGTTCACCTTGGCGCCGATGCAGTGGTGGCCCAGCTCCGTATGGATACGGTAGGCGAAGTCGATGGGCGTCGCTCCAGCCGGCATGTCCTTGATCTCCCCCTTGGGCGTGAAGATAAAGACCTGATCCTGGAAGACGTCTTTGATCGTGTCGACGAAGTCCTCAGCATGGGAGAGATCCCGCTGCCATTCGACAAGCTGGCGTAGCCAAGAGAGCCGCTCCTGGAAGCGTTCGTCCTGGTGGCCGCCCTCCTTATAGCGCCAGTGCGCGGCCACGCCGTACTCGGCCAGCCGGTGCATCTCGTGCGTGCGGATCTGCACCTCCAGCGGCCGGGCGTCCAGGCACATCACGGTGGTATGGAGCGACTGGTACACGTCCTCCCTCGGGTTGGCGACGTAGTCGTCGAACTGGCCTGGCATCGGCCGCCACAGGCTGTGGACGATGCCCAGAGCGCTGTAGCAGTCCCTGACCGTGTCGACCACGACGCGCAGCGCCAGCAGATCGTAGATCTCGTTGAAGTTCTTTCCCTGTTCGGCGTACTTCTGGATCTTCTGGTGCACGCTGTAGATGTGTTTGGCGCGGCCCTGGATCATCGCCTCTATCCCCTGCTCTTGTAGCTCTTTTTGCAGAATCTCCTCCACCTGCGCGACGTAGCGCTCGCGGGTGGTGCGCTTGGAGGCGATGAGGTGCGAGATCTCCTTGTAACGCTCGGGCTGCAGGTGGCGGAAGGCCAGGTCCTCCAGCTCCCACTTGATCTGCCAGATCCCCAGGCGGCTGGCCAGCGGCGCGAAGATCTCCATCGTCTCTTGGGCGATGCGCTGCCGCTTCTCCGGCTCCACATGCTCCAGCGTCCGCATGTTGTGAAGACGATCGGCCAGCTTGATGATCACCACCCGCCAGTCTTCGGCCATGGCCAGGAACATCTTGCGCAGGTTCTCGGCCTGCATGCTGCTGTCGGCAACGACCGTGTCCGTAGAGCGCGAGGAGATGCGCTCCAGCTTGGTAGCGCCGTCGACCAGCTTCGCCGCCTCCGCGCCGAAGCGACGTTTGATCTCCTCGTTCGGAATCTGGCAGTCCTCCTGTACGTCGTGCAGGAGAGCGCCGACGATAGCGACAGCATCGAGATGAAGGTTGGCGACGGTGAGAGCAGCGTCCAGGGGATGGACAATGTAGGGCTCGCCGGAATCGCGCTGCTGGTCGGCGTGGCAGATCTCAGCGAAGCGGTACGCCTCTTCGATCAGGCTCACCCGCTCTTCGGGGAGATAGCTGCGGGCCTGCTCCAGCAGCCGTTGCAGCCCCTCGTTCTGGTCTGCTCGAGCCAGTACCATGGCAATTTAACTCTAGCACAGCCGTCTGAGGCCGACCAAGGCGATGCGCTTGGCGGGAAGGGCCGCCTTCGCTATGCTGGCCTCACCATGAGCCAGCAGTCGAAAGGAAAGGCGCGCTTCCAGGCGCCTCGCGGCACCAACGACGTGCTGCCCGAGGACGAGCCCTACTGGCGCTTCGTGCGACGCACGGGCGAACGGGTCAGCGCGCGCTTCGGATACCGCTACATCGAGACGCCCATGTTCGAGGACGCGGGCGTCTGGCTCCGCACCTCCGGCGAGGGCACGGAGGTGGTGGAGAAGGAGATGTACCTCTTCGAGGACCGAGGCGGCGCACAGCTGGCCCTGCGGCCCGAAACGACGGCCAGCGTCTGCCGCGCCTACATCCAGCACGGCATGGCCAGCCAGCCGCAGCCGGTGCGCCTCTACTACTTCGCCCAGAAGTTCCGCTACGACCGTCCGCAGGCCGGCCGCTACCGCCAGCACAGCGAGTTCGGCATCGAGCTGATCGGGGAGGGCGAGGCCGCCGTCGACGCGGAGGTGATCGACCTGCTCGCGACGTTTTACCAGACGCTGGGGCTGTCGGGGCTGACGCTCCACCTGAACAGCATCGGCGATGGCGACTGCCGCCCGGCCTACATCGAGACGCTGCGGTCGTA
>JACZYW010000109.1 GCA_022570885.1 Chloroflexota bacterium
GGCCTCGCTCGCCTGGTCGATCTCGTCGAAGATGGCGAGGAGCTTGCGCGTCGCTTCCGGCTTGCGCAGCAGCCGCAGGACGATCTTGGTGACGATGCCCAACGTACCTTCGGAGCCAATGAAGACGCCGCGCAGGTCGTACCCGGGCGTCTCGCGGGCGCGGCCGCCCATCCAGGTGATCTCGCCGTCGGGCAGCACCACCTCCAGCCCGAGCACGTGGTTCGTCGTCACGCCGTAGGCGAGGCAGTGGGGGCCGCCGGCGTTCTCCGCCACGTTGCCCCCCAGGGTGCAGACGCGCTGGCTGGAGGGATCGGGTGCGTAGTAGAGATCGAACGGCGCTACGGCCTGCGATAGCTCCAGGTTCACGACGCCGGGCTCGACGACGGCCAGCCGGTCCACCGGGTCGATCTCGAGGATGCGCTTCATGCGGGTGAGCGCGATGACGACGCCGCCCAGGGCCGCGACAGCGCCTCCGCTCAGGCCGGTGCCTGCGCCTCGCGGTATCACCGGCAGCCCGGCCTCCAGCGCGATGCGGACCGCCTGCGCCACCTGCTCGGCGCTTGTTGGGAAGACCACCGCCTGGGGCCGCGCCTTCTCGATCGTGCCGTCGTACTCGAAGGCGATCACCTCTTCCGGCCGCCAGAGGACGCCGTCGCGGCCCAGCGCCCGCTCCAGGCGGCGGATCACCTTTCGGTCGATGGTGTCAGGTTTCGTTCTTGCCACGACACTACCTCTCGATGGGTGAAGCGAACCGCAGGAGAAAGCCGTCCGGGTCGGCGACGATGAAATCGCGCAGGCCGTACGCACGGTCGTCGAGCTCTTGTACCACCGTCGCGCCACTAGCCGATGCGAGCTGATAGAGCGCATCGACAGCGTCCACCATGATGCGGATGTGGATGCCCACACCGCGTGGGCCCGACGCCAGCCAGCTTGCCATGGCCGGCACTGTCTCATCCGGCGTCGCGAGTAGCAGGTGGGCATCGCCGAGGGCGACGACCGCGAAGCCGGACTCTCGGCGTACCGTCCGGAAGCCCATCTGCTCGACGTAGAAGCGTAGCGACGCGTCGATATCGCGCACGAAGAGCTCCGGCGCTATCGGAATAGTCGATTCGTTGCCCGTAGCGGTAGCTTCGCTCATGCTTTAACCTTTGCTTGCGCCGGTAGTGCCATCGTTTACAGTGATAGTTCGACCGCGCACTTAGTGTAGACGCCATTATTGTAGACGATGGTGGGGTGGCGCGTTTGCTGACGCAAAAGGGCGTGGAGTCGATGCCAACTGGACATAAAGTGACTGCGCGATGCCTGGGCAGCCATCCCGATTGACCTATCCGACGCACAGGTGTAGTACTGAAAGACAGCGCCGAGGCTGGAAGGCTGTCGCAGGAGTTCGGCTGCGGCCCGCCGGCCATGAGAATGCGGAGGTGACCGATGATTAAAGCGTACGTTCTGATAGTAGCCAACCCTGGTGCGACGAAGGAGGTCTATACCACCTTAGAGAAGGTAGCTGGCGTCGTGGCCTGCTACGAGGTGATGGGGCCGTACGATATTGTGGCGGAGATAGAGGTGGAGAACCTCTCCGACGTGCCGCACATCCTCAGCGAGAGCATCCGCACGATCGAGGGCGTGGAGAGCACCACCTCGCTGGTGACCTTTCCGGAGTAGCGGCTGATCTCAGAGCGCCTGTGCGCTAGGCCGTATCTACGCCCCGTCCTAGCAACCTCCATAACGAGGAAGCCCCGTCAGACTCAAAACCGAGTCCCAGGAACAACGACAATACATAACATATATAGTGCGATCATATATTACTGGCAGCCTTGCTGACACAGCGAGCTGTATTGTTGCTTTCAGCTACGTGTTCAGGTTGGTTTTGAAGTCCGGCGGATCGACAGCCCGCTCCTCTGGGTGGGTAGACTCCGCTGAGCTCAACTTGGAGAGCTTCTCGCTCTCGGCGCGTAGGCGGGCGAGTATCGCCTCCGTGGCCTGATGATGCGTGTCGAGGTACGGCGGATCTTCAGCCCGCTCCTCTGGATGGGTAGACTCCGCTGAGCTCAACTTGGAGAGCTCCTCGCTCTCGGCGCGCAGGCGGGCGCGCATCGCCTCCGTGGCCCGATGAAGCGCGTCAGGGTCGACTGACGTAGAAGCCAGCCGCTCCGGCAGACGGGGCGCGCGCATGGCAGGCACACGGAGTGCAGATAGTGCCGGGAGCGCAGTGAGCCCTCGCGCTAGGCTCTGCCAGAGTCGCGGAAGGCCGAGTCTTGCGGGCCAGAGCGGCTTGGGGTGCGGCTCCTCGCGCGGTTGTGCGTGCTGCGTTTCCATCACCGTCAACGGCGGTGGATCGGACTCTAGTTCGGGAAGGCGAGGCAGCGCACCCTTTCCCAAGATGGCGTCGCGGCGCTGGTTGTACTGCCGCCGAAGCTCGGACGAGCGGAGCACGCGGTACGCCTCGTTCAGCTCCTCCAGCTTCTCTCTAAAGGTCGCGTCATCTGGGATGGCGTCGTTGTAGAGGCGCGCCAAATGCCAGTACACCTGATCCACGATCACCGCATCGGCATCGGGGTGCAGGCGCATGATCGCGTAGTAGTCCTTGAAGGACAGTTGAGCTTCAGCGAGATGCATAGCTAAATGTCACCCGTCGGCGCACGCCGGTGGACTCCCTATTAGTAGTAACGACCGGAGCGGTGAAAAACTTTGGCCTGCGGCGCAGTAAACGCTGTCGTCGGTGGTTCCACCGGCGGAGACATCGGGTCTCGTGAGCCAGAGCCCCTCGCGCGCCTACGCTGTGATGTCGATGATGCTGCGTGTTCCCTAGTCGTGGCGCGGGGCCGGCTCCAGGCCCAACTTGGCCCGCAGGGCGTCCTTGATCTCGCGCGGCTCCGGGTAGCGGCCGGTCTCCTTTTGCGAGAAGACCACCTCGCCATCGATCCGCACGACGAAGACGCCGCCGCGACCTGGCACCAGCGTTAGCCCTGCCACATCGCCGCCGTGGGTGGCGAGCAGCTCTTGGGCCAGCCACGCGGCCCGGGCGAGGAAGTTGCACACGGTACAGTACTCGATAGAGACGGTCGGTTTGTCGCTCATCACGTTCTCCTACAGCCATCTTCGCTGTGTGCCGCCGATGTGTCAATCAGGCTATTGTGCGTATTTCAAGGACTGCCGCTGCTGGCGCTCGGTGACCACCGCTGGCTGCTTGTGCCAGACTGATATGCCTTACGGGCCTTCGCGTTTGGAACACTAACACAACGCATGTCTGGAGGCCGTACCATGAAGAACCGTCAACATGCTTCTACCCTGTCCACCACCCGTCACAGTCAGAGGTTGCTCTGTTCCGGATGCGGATCTCCCCTCTCCGAGGCCGATCTCGACGACTTCGGCCTCCGCACACCCGAGCCGGGGGAGTCGAGCGAGGACTACTGCGACGCTGAGCTGCTCGACCCGCTCGAGCTGCGGCATCTCGGCTGCATGGAGAGCGAGCCGGACACCGTCTACGAATAGTTATGTCTACTACGTCCCGCCCGGCGACTGCCGCCGGCTGGACGCAGCCTCGATAGACGACCGTGAGTAACCCACCCTTCGACAAGCTCAGGGTGGGTTACTTTTGCGTTTCGCACAGATGCTGCGGACTAGTCCCAGAAGTCGAGCGTCTGGCGCATCGCCTGCTCGAACTGCTCGTCGTCCATCTGCCGGCGCAGCCCGCCGATCAGCTCGGCGTCCTGGCCGACCAGGTAGCGGAACTTCGGCTGGTCCGTATTGACCGCGTTGTAGATCGCCTCGGCCACGTCCTGGGCGTCGCCCCGCTCGTTGCCGCCGGGGAGCCGCGTGAGCGACTGCTCGAACCGCTGCTCCAGCTCCAGGTAAGGTGAACCTTCGGTGAATCGCCGCGAGAGCCGGCGGTTGTTTTCGATCGCCGTCTCGAACCCGCCCGGCTCGATCAGCAGCACGCGAATGCCGAAGGGGTGCAGCTCATAGTGGAGCGCCTCGCTTGCTGCCTCCAGCGCGTACTTGCTCGCCGAGTAGGTGCCGCCGTAGGGCGCCACGACCCGTCCGGCCAGCGATGAGACGTTGACGATGGTGCCCGACTTCTGTTCGCGCATCTTCGGGGCGACCGCCCGCATTACCCGCATCGCCCCAAAGAAGTTCGTCTCGAAGATCTCCTTCATCTCATCGTCGTCCGTCTCCTCCAGCGGCCCGTGGAGGCCCAGTCCGGCGTTATTCACCAGCACGTCGATGCCGCCTGCGGCGTCGATTACCTGCCGCACCGCGCCCTCGACGGATGCGTCGTCGGTCACATCGAGCTGGACGATCTCGATCGGCAGGCTCTCGGCCTGCTTCGCCTGCTCAAGCTCACCGGCCTTCGCGGTGTTGCGCATGCTGGCGAACACCGTATCGCCCTTGCGGGCGAAGTGCAGCGCGGACAGCTTGCCGAAGCCGCTGCTGCAGCCCGTAATAAGTACAGTTGCCATCGTGATTCCTCCTCTGGTGGTACCTAATTCTCTTCGCGCAGCGATTGTACCAAAGGCGTTGCCTGCTGCCTAGGTGTTGTCGGCTGCGCACCCTGGCGATAAGATGAGCCTGATGCCACGCAAGACGTCTAAGGAATCGAGCGGCTCCCGGCTGGCCGAGGTTCGCGCCTCCCGCATCGAGAAGCTTGCCCGCATGCGCGAGCTAGGGGTCGAGCCCTACCCGAACGGCTTCCCGGATCGCGAGGTGATCGGCGCGGCGCGGGAGCGGGCGGAAGGTGCGAACGTGCGCGTGGCCGGGCGGCTGGTGCTCTGGCGACGCCACGGCGGCGCCACCTTCGCCATGCTGCGCGACCAGTCGGGCCAGATCCAGCTCCACCTCCGCCGCGATATCCTCGGCGAGGACCGCTACGAGGTGCTCAAGCTGCTGGACGTGGGCGACTTCATCGGCGCGGAAGGCCCGCTCTTCACCACCCGCACCGGCGAGCTGACCGTGGAGGTGCGGCAGCTCACCGTCCTCACGAAGACGCTCCTCCCCCTGCCCGAAAAGTGGCACGGCCTGACCGACCCGGAGACGCGCGTCCGCAAACGGCACCTCGCCTTCATCACCGACCCTGACGCGATGGGTATTCTGGCCAAGCGCGCCGAGTTCGTCCGCCATCTCCGCGCGTTCCTAGACGGCGAGCAGTTCCTAGAGGTGGCGACGCCCGCGCTCGAGCGCATCCCCGGCGGGGCCGACGCGGAGCCCTTCGTCACCCACTACAACGCCCTCGATACGGACTTCTACCTGCGCATCTCGCTGGAGCTGGCGCACAAGCGGCTGATCGTGGGCGGCTTCGAGCGCGTCTACGAGATCGGCAGGGTGTTTCGCAACGAGGGGCTGAGCCGCGAGCATCTGCAGGAGCTGGACCTGCTCGAGTTCTACTGGGCCTACGCCGACCTGGACGCGCTCAAGCGTTTCGTCGAGCGGCTCTACGCGACGGTGATCGAGGAGACGTTCGGCACGCTTCAGCTTCCCTACGGCGATCAGGTGCTGGACTTCGCCCCGCCCTGGCCGGAGTCGGACTTCGGCGAGCTCTTCCGCGGCATCGGCATCGACCTGGACGAGTACTCCACCGCCGAATCGCTGCGGCCCGTCGCGGAGGAGCGCGGCCTGACTGTCGGGCCTGGCCTCGGCCGCGGGAGGCTGATCGATATGATCTACAAGCAGGCGATCCGTCCCACGCTGATCCAGCCCCAGTTTTTGGTCAACCATCCGGTCGATCTCTCCCCGCTGGCGAAGCGGGACCCGGCGGACCCCGGCCGCGTCCAGCGGCTGCAGGTGATGATGGCCGGCTCGGAGGTGGGCAACGGCTACGCGGAGCTGAACGACCCGCTCGACCAGCGGTCGCGGTTCGAGGAGCAGCAGCGGCTGCGCGAGGCGGGCGACCGCGAGGCCCATATGCTGGACGAGGAGTTCCTGGAGGCGCTGGAGTATGGCATGCCGCCGACCGTTGGCTTCGGCGTGAGCATCGAGCGCTGGCTGATGTACCTGACCGATAGCCCCAGCATCCGTGACGTCGTCGCCTTCCCGGCCACCCGCCCGCCCGCCGCGCCAGCCGCGCCGGATGGCGAAGCCGAGTGACCAGGCTGCTATAATTCGACCGGCATGGAGAGCTCCCAGCTTCGCAGCAAGTTCCTCGCCTTCTTCGAATCGCGCGGGCACACCATCGTGCCCAGCGGCTCGCTGGTGCCCGCCCAGGATCCCACGCTCCTCTTTACGAACTCCGGCATGGTGCCGTTCAAGGACCTCTTCCTCGGCAAGGAGCAGCGTTCGTACAACCGCGCCACCAGCGCCCAGCGCTGTCTGCGGGTGAGCGGCAAGCACAACGACCTGGAGGAGGTAGGGCCGTCGCCGCAGCACCACACCTTCTTCGAGATGCTGGGCAACTTCTCGTTCGGCGACTACTTTAAGGAGCAGGCGATCGAGTTCGCCTGGGAGTTCTTCACGAACGACCTCGGCTTGCCCGCCGACGCCCTCCACCCGACGGTCTACGAAGAGGACGACGATTCTGCCGAGATCTGGTCGCGCGTGAAGGGCATGCCGGTCGATAAGGTCGTGCGGTTGGGCGCCGAGGACAACTTCTGGGCGATGGGCGATACCGGCCCCTGCGGCCCCAACTCGGAGATCATCTACGATCGGGCCGGCGCCTGCCTCGACGACGGCAGCGACTGCCCGCTCACCTGCGGCTGCGGCCGCTGGTGGGAGCTCTGGAACCTGGTGTTCATGCAGTTCGACCGCGGCTCGGACGGCAAGCTCACCCCGTTGGAGAAGCCCGGCGTCGACACCGGCCTGGGGATGGAGCGCCTCACCGCTGTCATGCAGGACGTCTCCTCGAACTACGAGACCGATCTCTTTGCGCCGCTGATCCAACGGCTGCGGTCGCTCACCGGCGACGGCGAAGAGCTGACGCCCGAGCGGCTGCCAAGCTATCGCGCCGTCGCCGACCACGCGCGCGCCGTCACCTTCCTCATCGCCGATGGCGTGCCGCCGTCGAACGAGGGCCGCGGCTACGTGCTGCGCCGCATCCTCCGTCGCGCTTCGTACCAGGGCCGGCTCCTCGGACTGGAGCGCCCGTTCCTCACCGAGATCTGCCGTTCCGTCATCGACGTCATGGGCGATGCCTATCCGTTGCTGCCGGAGGCCCAGACACGCATCATCGACCTCGTCTCCGACGAAGAGGAGCGCTTCCTCGCCACGCTCGACGCCGGGCTGACCCGGCTGGAGCACACGCTCGAGGAGGCGCAATCCGCGGGCGGCGCTACCGTCCTCTCTGGCGATGAGGCGTTTCGCCTCTACGATACCTTCGGCTTCCCGATCGACCTCACCCGCAAGGTGCTCGAGGCGCGCGGCTGGAGCGTCGATGAGGATGGCTTCACCCATGCGCTGGAGGCGCAGCGCGAGCGTGGCCGCGGCGATCGAGAGCTTGGGCGCGAGGAGGAAGCAGCGCTGCTCGCGGCCGTCAGCGACCTCGCGCCGACGCGCTTCCTCGGCTACGACACGATGACCGCGGATGCGACGGTGCTGGCGCTCTTCGCCGGCGAAGGCCGATCCCAGGCCGCCGCCGAGGGCGAGGAGGTCGAACTCGTGCTCGACGCGAGCCCCTTCTACGCCGAGGCCGGCGGACAGGTTGGCGACGCAGGCCGCATCGCCGGGCCCGACGGCGAGGTCGAGATAACGTCCGTGCGGAGCGCGGGCGACGGCGTGTTCGTCCACCGCGGCCATGTGGCGCGAGGCCGCATCGCCGAGGGCGAGCAGGTGCGCGCCGAAGTGGCCGAGGCGAGCCGTCGCGCGATCATGCGCAACCACACCGCCACCCATCTCCTCCACCGGGCGCTGCGCGTCGTCCTGGGCCCGCAAGCGAAGCAGGCCGGGTCGCTCGTCGCGCCGGACCGGTTTCGCTTCGACTTCCTCCACACCAAGCCGCTCACCGACGAGGAGCTGCGCGAGGCCGAACGCATCGTCCGCGAGCAGATCGTGCTGAACCGGCCCGTTCGCGTCGACGTGATGAGCATGAAGGAGGCGGTCGATCTGGGCGCGGACGCGATGTTCGACGAGAAGTACGGCGAGCGGGTGCGCGTGGTCAGCGTGGGCGAGGACGAGCCGTTCAGCCGCGAGCTCTGCGGCGGCACGCACTGCCACGCCACCGGCGAGATCGGCGCGTTCTTCGTCGTCGAGCAGCGCAGCGTGGGCGCGGGCCTGCGCCGGATCGAGGCCGTCACCGGCCTCGGCGCCTACGACTGGATCGATACTCGACGCCAGGTCGTCGAGCAGCTCAGCCGCGAGTACAACGTCCCGCTGTCGGAGCTCCCCGACCGGCTGCGCGCCCTGCAGGAGCGCGCCCGCGAGCAGCCGAAGCAAGCCGCTTCCAACCTGCCCGACCCGGCCGAGCTGATCGAACGCGCGGAGCAGCACGACG
>JACZYW010000227.1 GCA_022570885.1 Chloroflexota bacterium
ACACCTCCGGCTGGCTCACCTACACCAGCCCGCTCGGCTTCACGATCAAGTACCCGCCGGGGTGGGCGGTAGTCGTTGGCGATATTCCAGAGCGGGCGAGGATCTTGAACGAGAAGGCGCAGGAAGAACGGACGCGCCGAATAGCCGTGGGAGCTTTAGAAGGGGTGGCGAGCGGTGAAGCGTGGATTGAGATTACGCCCGATGTGTATCCCCACTTTGTCGTTGAGGAACTGTTTCAAGTTTGTCGACCCGGTAATCTCACACCGAGCGATACGGCGGTCAGTGAGCCAAGCGAAGTCACCTTTGCCGGGCTGCCGGCCGTCCGCTGCGTCGGAGAAGCTGGAGAGGGCTACTGGGTAGGGCTGCCTTCGGGCCGCGTTGTCGGGATCACAGCATATGCTGTTGACGTTGGCAATGCGACGGCTGGGTTGCTTCAAGCCATAATGGCTACTGTGTCGTTCGACGACAGGCCCTGAGGCAAACGCTACATCAGAGGCAGGGGCCGAGCAACTAGACGTGCCCGTCAGCGGCACCCAAAGACTGGTGAAGGCGCTGTAGGGGCGAGCTGCTGCTCGCCCTGGGCGACCGGATGGTCGCCCCTACTTTGGTCGACACCTCGCCCTGCTCCCCGCCCCTGGCCGTGCTATCCTGCCCTCGTGAGCGAACATGCACCCCCAGACACGGCTCCGCTACCCTCGCCCGCCGGCGAACGCGAGGCGACGATCGAGGAACGCCCCGCCGAGACCAGCCGCCTTCGCCGCAGCGCGGGGTTCTTTCTCATCGCCGCCACCGTCCTCGCCCTCGATCAGGCGACCAAGGCGATCATCCGCGCCACCCTCTCGCCCGGCGAGTCCTGGCCCGACGGCGACTGGCTGCTGAACATCGTCCACGTGACCAACAGCGGCGCCGCCTTCGGCATCCTCCAGGGCCAGACGGTCTTCCTCATCATTACCTCCATCCTCGGCGTCGCCGCTATCGTCTTCTACTACGTTTCGCCGCCGCTGGAGCACGGGCTGCTGCGGGTCGCACTGGGGCTCCAGTTGGGAGGCGCCGCCGGCAACATGATCGACCGCATCCGCATGGGCGAGGTGACCGACTTCGTCAACTTCGAGTTCTTCCCGGCGTTCAACGTCGCCGACGCCTCCATCACTGTCGGTGTCGTCGCCATCATCGGCTTCTTCCTGGCGCTGGAGACCGACCGCATGCGCGGCCCGCCCGAGGCGGGCGAGGCCAGTGACTGAGACCCACCGTCTCGTCGCCGACCGCGACGGCGAGCGGCTCGATGTTTTCATCGCCCGCCTGCTGTCGCAGCTCACCCGATCGCGCGTCCGTCGCCTGATCGTCGGGGGGCTGGTGACGCTCGAAGGCCGTCCGGCGGCGAAGGCAGGCGTGAAGCTGGAGGCGGGCCAGCGCATCGAGCTGACCGTGCCGCCGCCGGAGCCGACCGAGCTAGAGCCGGAGGCGATCCCCCTGCGCATCGTCTACGAGGACGACGACCTGCTGGTGGTCGACAAGCCGGCGGGCCTGGCCGTCCACCCCTCGCCCGGGCACAGCCGCCACACCCTGGTGCACGCCATCCTCGCCTACTGCCCGCAGCTCTCCAGCATCGGCGGCGAAGAGCGGCCCGGCATCGTCCACCGGCTCGACAAGGACACCTCCGGCCTGATCATCGTCGCCAAGCACGACGACGCGCACCGCTCGCTCGCCCGCCAGCTCAAGGAGCGACAGGTGGAGAAGCGCTACCTGGCGCTGGTCGAGGGGCTAGTCGAACCGCCCGAGGGCGTGATCGAAGCCCCCATCGCCCGCCACCCGCGACGCCGCCAGCGAATGGCTGTGGTGGCAGGCGGCCGCGAGGCGCGCACCCACTACAAGCTGCTCCGCGAGGTGGACGGCCGCTCGCTGCTGGAGGTGCGGCCGGAGACGGGCCGCACCCACCAGATCCGCGTGCACCTGGCGGCGATCGACCATCCGGTGACCGGCGACCGCGTGTACGGCCGGCGCGGTGCCGGCCGGTCGCCGCTGCCACGCCACTTCCTCCACGCGCAAGGCCTCGTCTTTCGCCACCCGCGCACCGGCGAGCGGCTGGAGCTGGAGGCGCCGCTGCCGGAGGATCTGACGCGGGCGCTGGCCGCGCTGGAGGGGACGCCAGAGTAGGGGCGACCATCCGGTCGCCCTCGGCCTGACGGAGGTAGGGGCGGCCATCTGGCCGCCCACGAGGCAATAGCGCATCTGGTCGCCCGCGAGGCAGCGGGTCGCCCTTACGCAGCCGTCACCTTCGCCGCGACACGCAGCATCGCCGCGAGGCTCCGCTCCACGTCTTCGGCCGTCGTCGCCCAGGAGCAGACGCTGATGCGCATCGCTGTGCGCCCCTGCCACACGGTTCCCCCGCACCAGCAGGTACCGTCGGCCTGGATGCCCTCGACCACGCGGTTCG
>JACZYW010000110.1 GCA_022570885.1 Chloroflexota bacterium
GTTCGACGAACCGTATCGTGTCGGGTGGCTCGCCGCCGGGCACAGCGTCGATCGCCGCCTGGACGTAGGCGTCCATCGTCTCGTCGTCGAGCTGGCCCCGGTACATCGCCTGGATCACGCCGTCGCGGTCGATGAAGACGCTCAGCGGCAGCCCGCGCACGCCGTAGGCGTCGGAGATAGTCAGGTCCGGGTCCATCGCGATGCCGAGCCCGTACAGCTCCAGCGCGTCGATGAAACCCCGGGCTTCCGAAAGCCCCTCGCCCGCGTTTACCGCCACAATGGTGAGCCCTTCCGCCAGATGCGTCTGGCGCTGCTCCTCCAGCACCGGCATCTCCCTGAGGCAGCTAGTACACCAGGTAGCCCAGAAGTTGATGACAACGGGACGGCCCCGCAGCTCGCTCAGGCGAAAGCGCACTCCCTCTAGATTCGAGGCGGAAAAGTCTCGGGCCAAGTCGCCCGGCCGCACCCCGACCGACGCTCCGGTCGACCCGGGGGGCGTGTCGACAAGGCGGGCGGGCTCCGCCGATCCCTCCGGGCCCCCTCCGGGCAGCAGCACGAAGAAGAGCAGGGCAAATAAGCCGGCCAGGAGCACCGCTGCCAGCACGGCCCGTGCGACGCTCACCTGCACGATCGCGCGGCGGCCCGTCGGCCGCGGTTGCTCGTCAGCGCCTCCGTTCGCCATCGGCACCTCCAGTGCTACTATCCTCGCGCCGCGTACATCCTGCAGATGTGCGCCCGATCACCATGCGGCTTCGGCGTGTTCTCGCCCCAAGATCACCCTCCAAGATCAATTGTACGTACTTTTTCCCATAGTTTCTTTCCGCACCCCCTCGACCGTAGAGCAAACAAGTGTACAATCGATCATAGAGGTATGTGTTGACACCGAAGCGCCACGACGAAGGGCAGCCCGCAGGCGACTCGGCTCAGGCAAACGAGTACCGGGTGCTGCTGGGGGATCAGCAGTGCCCCCGCTGCCGGAAGTTCTTCACGATGAGCTACTGGAGTGGAGACACACTGGTGCAAGCGCGCTGCATGAGCTGCGACCTGAAGTGGCCGCTCCCGGACGTCGTGTAGGCCGTCGCTCTACAGGGAGCGACGAGCAAGGAGAAGATGGCTAAGCGAGCAACAGCAGCATCCGCTAAAGCGGCAGCGACACGGGAGATAGAGCTTCCTGACTCTGTAGAGCTCTATCTCAACGAGATCGCGCGGTTTAAGCTCCTAACGCCGCAGCAAGAGGTCGATCTCTTCAAGAAGATCGAGCACGGACGCGTCCTCACGCATCTAAGCGAAGTCTACGCCGAAGAGACGGGCTCCATGCCGACGCTAGAGGAGCTCATCTACCGCCTGCTGCGATCGATGGTCGATGGCCTGCGGATCGCGCGATCGGGCCGCGCTATTCGCGGCTTTCCGCCGCCGGGCGGCGGGCTGATCGATGAGCTGAACAGCCCGCAACTGAAGGAGGCGATCGATCACACCATCCCCCCCAGGCTGGAGCGCAAGCTGCCACAATATGTGCGCGAGAGCTTGAACCACGTTCAGAACCCCATCATTTGCCTCTCCTCGGGGCTGCGCATATTCGGTCCCGAGCTACCGCCGGAGCTGGTACAGGCGCTGAAGCTGGTTGAAGGCGGCGCCACCCTGCGCAACAAGAAGCTGATGGCTCTGCTAAAGAAGCTCCCGCCGCCCGTTCGCCGCTCGCGAGAGGAGACGGCTCGCGCGGAAGAGCACATGGTGAACGCCAACCTGCGGCTGGTGGTGAGCGTGGCGAAGAAGCACGCTTCCCGCGGTCTGCCGCTGATGGACCTGGTACAGGAGGGGAACGCCGGCCTGATGCGGGCGGTGGAGAAGTTCGAGTACCGCAAGGGCTACCGCTTCAGCACCTACGCGACGTGGTGGATCCGGCAGGCCGTCGGCCGCGCCATCGCCGACAAGGCACGCACCATTCGCCTGCCTATCCACATCAACGAGCTGATCTCGAAGTACACGCAAGCGCGGGAGCGGCTGTTCCAGTACTTCGGCCGCGAGCCGAAGGTGACCGAGCTCTCCCGCTTCATGGGCATGAGTCAGGAGAAGGTGCGTGAGGCGGCGCGCGCGCTTCGCCAATCGGTGATCTCGCTGGAGACGCCGGTAGGTGAGGAGGACGAGAGTACGCTGGGCAGCCTGCTGGAGGACATCCTCTCGCCCTCGCCGGAGGAGGAGGCCACCCGCGAGCTGCTGCGGGCGCGCGTGCGCGATGCGCTGAGCGTGCTCACGGATCGGGAGCGTCGGGTGATCGAGTTGCGCTTCGGCATCGCGGACGGTCGGGCGCGCACGCTGGACGTGGTGGGCAACGCTCTGGGCGTCACGCGCGAGCGCGCTCGCCAGATCGAGGCGCAGGCGCTCAACAAGCTACGTCAGCGCCACCAGCGCCGCCTATTTGAAGACGACGAGTAGCGTAGCCTGAAGCAGCAACGCCCGTTCACGAACCGTCTAACATCGCGAAGCGTTATACTAGGGGAAGTGGCGAACTTGCCTGAGGCGGGGCTGGGGTCTGACGGCGATTGCTAGGATTCCCGTCGTCCTGCAAGAACGCTGATTCGTCCGGCGGACCTGTCGAGATGCCTTACTCGAGGTAGCGAAGGAGGAGAGATGCGTCCCGCTATGGTGCTCAATCCGTTCAAGCCAAAGCTCGACCAGGACAGGACCCAGGGGAAGCGCTCATTCGTACCAGTACCACCCCGCTCACCATCCCAGGGATGGTTGCCGATGCCGCCGCCCGCTTCGGGCACAGGATGGCGTATCAGCAAAAGGAGGGAGGTCAGTGGCGCACGCTCGCCTTCGAAGAGATGCGGCGCCAGGCGAACGACTTCGCCGCCGGGCTCATCGCGCTCGGCCTTGAGAAAGGCGACCGAGTCGTCATCATCTGTGAGAACGGCCTGTCCTGGGCCATCGGCTTCTACGGCCTCTCCCTCGCCGGCGGCGTAGCGGTGCCGCTCTACACCGAGCTCAAGAGCGATGAGGCCGAAGAGCTCGTCGAGCGGACAGACGCTCGCATCGCCATCGTCTCCGCGCGCGTCCTCGAGCGGCTGGGCGACCACCTCCCAGGCGTAACTAACGTGATCATCGTCGGCAAGGCTAAGGCGCAGGCCGGCCAGCCACCGGGCTTCCTGCGGCGAGGCCGGCCGAGCCAGCTACCGTTCGATCAGGTAGCGGCACAGGCGACGGACGAGAGCCGGGCGGCCCTCCGACAGCGCCAGGTTGAGCCGGACGATCTCGCCTCCATCGTCTACACCTCAGGCACCACGGGCGGCATGAAAGGCGTCATGCTCACCCACAAGAACTTCATGTCGAACGTCGAGTCGGCGAAACAGGTCATTCCGATCGATGAGAAGGACCGGATCCTACTCGTGCTGCCTATGCATCACGCCTTCCCTTTCATCCTCTTCCTGTTCTCCTTCTCTGTTGGCAGTGAGCTCACCTTCGAGAACGACCTGCTGCGCGTACGCGACCGTATGCAGGAGACGAAGCCCACCATCTTCCTGGGCGTGCCCGCGCTGTTCGAGCAGGTCTACCGGGCGATTCTACGCCGCGCGGAGGCGCAGGGCCGGCTGGAGCTGTTCGAGCGAGGACAGCGGGTGGTGGACGTCGCCAAGCGTCGCACCGGGGTCAACCTGGGGCGGTTGGTCTTCCGAGAGGTACACCAGCAGATGGGCGGGAGCCTACGCTTTCTGATGAGCGGCGGCGCCGCCCTCAACCCAGAGCTGGCCCGCAACTTCTACCGGCTGGGGCTGCCTATCCTCCAGGGCTGGGGGCTGACCGAGGGGGCGCCCGGCATCGCCGTCCAGCGCTGGAACCCACGGAAGTTTCTCTTTAGCAACTACTACGAGGAGCAGGCGGGCTCGGTTGGCTCAGCCATCCCTGGCGTCGAAGTCGCACTGATCGACGTGCCGGAGAAAGAGATCTACGTCCACCTCCACGGCGAGGGTGAGCTGGTAGTGCGCGGCCCCAACATCTTCGCCGGCTACTGGAAAGCGCCGGAAGAGACCAGCGCGGCCAAGGTGGGCGAGTGGTTCCGCACCGGCGACCTGGGCCGGATCGACGAGGAAGGCAACATCTGGATCACCGGCCGCAGCAAGTACGTCATCGTGCTCGACTCCGGCGAGAAGGTCATGCCCGATGAGTTAGAGGAGCGCTTCAACACGAGCGAACTGATCGAAGATGTCTGCGTCGTCGGCCGCCACAACCGGAACAAGACACAGGTAGGCGCTATCATCTGGCCAAGCGTAGCGGGCGTGCAGGCGCGGCTCAAGGAGCGCGACGAGCCGCTCAGCGAGGCCTCGGTTCGCAAGCTCGTGCAGGAGGAGCTGGACACCTTCGCCCGCAAGCTGGCCCCGCACAAACGCGTGACCGAACTGATCCTCACGGACACGCCGCTGCCCAAGACGGCCCTCCTGAAGATCGCCCGCGGCCAGATCCAAGAGTCGTACTCCTTCGACCTCAAGCGCTGGGAGGAGCAGGCCCCAGACCAGCTGCCGCCCACCAGCGAGGAGCCTCAGCCGGCGAACAACGGCGACGCGCCAGCAGAGCCGGAGGAACGCTCGGACTAAGGCGACACACCAAGGAGAATACACAAAGCGCCCCCTGACACGTCAGGGGGCGCTCTGTTGTGTTGTGTGTAGTCAGCTTCGGCCGCTTAGACCTCCAACGCCATGCGCATCACCGGGTCCATGCGCTCGCGCCGGTCGTCCAGGCCCGCCACGTCCAGCCGGTGGATATACTCCTGCACCTGTCGCTTACGCAGCGCCATGAACTTATTGAACCCCTCGTCGCTGTTCTTCTTGCCGCCGCCCAACAGGATGATGAGCGACTCAGCCACCTGGATCCCAAACGTCCCGGTCTCTGGATCGGCGGTCTCCGACTCGTCCAGGTAGGAGTGGATCTCCTCCCGTCGCTCCGGCTCGGTCTCCAGCACGTACTTGAGGTGCATGACGCCGAAGCCGAGGTGGCGCGATTCGTCCTGAGCGCAGAGGCGGAAGATGCGCTTCTCCGCCTCATTCTGAGCGATGAGCTCCCCCATGCGGAACATCGACTGGATGAAGCCTTCCGCCTGCACGTGCATGATGGCGGACATCTCTGTGAAGTCGCGGGCGTCGATGATGGTGCGCAGCGAAGAGGTGGGGCTGGCCTGAAGCAGTCCACCACCGTTCGCCAGCGCCCGCTTGCGGAACACGTCCAGGTGGCGCGCCTCGTCCATCACCTGGCTGCAGAGGAACATCTTCGTCTCAAAGTGCTCGTTGCTGATCCTCGGGATCCACTGGGCCGGCGTATCGCCGGCGATGAACTCCACCTCAGTGAGAAAGGTGCAGAGCTGGCACATCGCCCTCTCGATCTCGTCGGGCAGCGGCTCCAGCGTCTCCCACGGGATATCCGTCGCGGAGGACCACTGCCGCTGCACGGCTTCCTCGTAGAGAAGGGTGGCGTTCTTCGACCAGACGTCGGATTTTTTGCTCAAGTAATAGCCGATCCGCGGCACCCCTTCTCGCTTGGCAGCGCCGCGGGCGCGAACGGTCAGCTCGTCTGACTCATCACCCGGCGGCCCGTACGGCCCGATGTTGATCTCGTCCAGGGTGAGCCCGCGCTTCCCGGGCTTGGCCTGCATGCCCCACGTCTGATTCAGGTCCAGCCAGCTAAGATCGACGGCGGGTGAATCGGCCGACTCTGTCTCCAACATGCTCGCGGTTTTCTCATCGACTGCCATGGCTGCCTCCTGACGATACTGAACACCGAGAACTGGAATCGCTTAATTTAGAGAGTGCTAAGTTAGTATTCTTCTCATTATAGCTTCCCGTTCGACGATGTCAAGAGAAATCTCGCAAGATGCCTCTCCATAGAACTATCGACTGCCGCGACCGCCGGTGGATAGGCCGCCCAGTTTGTGAAGTAAAGAATTAGCATTATACAGCGCATTACCCTTGACAGGCTAGCCCTCCCGTGGTACTCTTCGATCCGGCCCCAAGTGGCTAGGGCCCGAGCTCCGGTGGACAAAGCCGGCAAGACCCGAAGGCTTCCCGAAAGGGCGGCCGAAGGGAAACAGCCGGTGGAGGTTGAAGCCGAAGGCACGGGAGGCGGTTACTCGGGGCCGATCTTTGTCTCCAAATGCGTGCGCATCCAGTCCCGCTTCAACGTGGCGATGAACGGGAGATTGCGGAACTTCTGTCGAAAGTCGAGCCCGTACCCCACCACAAACTCGTCCGGCACCTCGAACCCCACATACTCGATCGGCACGTCCACCAGCCGGCGCACTCGCTTATCGAGGAGCGTGCACACCTTCAGCGAGGCCGGCCGCCGGACCTGGAGCTCCTGCAACAGGGTGTTCAGGGTCATGCCGGTATCGACGATGTCCTCCACCAAGATAACGTCGCGGCCGGCCAGCGGCTCGTCCAGATCCTTCAGGATCCGCACCGCACCGCCCCGTTCGCCCTCAAACGACGAGATCGCCATGAAGTCGATCTCGAGGGGGAGCGAGATGTGCCGTATCAGATCGGCCATGAAGCAGGTGACGCCGCGGAGCACGCCGACGAGCAGCGGCTCCTTGCCGCGATACTCCCGCGAGATCTGCGCGCCCAGCTCGTCCACCCGCTGTTCCAGCTCCGAGACGCTAAACAGCACCTCCTCGATCCCCGCCACTTCTACCTCGGAAAAGGGGCCGAAGCCGTACTTGGCCAGTAGGCTAAGGTAATCGGACCGGTGCAACAGCTTAATCTGCAGGTCCGGATAGCGCTCCTGAAAGCGACGGATCTTCCCGTGCTTCTGCGTCACCAGGCTCTGCTTCAAGGTCGTCAACTCGATATAGAGGTCGAGGTCGGGAAGATAGAAGTCCGGCGTGAAGGCCTCGACGAGGCGCCCTTCCTCTTCCTTTAGCGGAAAGGTGCGGGGCTCGTACTGCCAGGCCACGCGGTAGAAATCGAGGATGCGAGTGAACTCTTCCTCGCTCTCGTGGGCGAAGCGGACGGGTTCGTCGCTCTCTGCACCCTCGTCCGTCCCCGCCTTCGCGCTCATCGCGATTAGTCCGGCAGCCCCCGGACGAAGTGCTGAACAGCAACGCGCACACGCTCCGTCAGCTCCGGCGACGGCTCCTCGCCATCTTCGTCGCGACCGGCCATCAGGTCATCGATGAACGGCCCCACCGCGAGGAGCACCAGCTCGCGGGCGGCGCTATCGACATCGACCGGCGGCAGATCGCCGCGCCGGATGAACTCCCGCAGGATGCGAGCCTGGCCGTTCCGCCAGCGCTCCGTGATCATGCGATAATCGTCAGTCGCGATGGGATCGTCATTGATCGCCTCGGTGAAAACGACTTTAAGAAAGTCCTTGTTGCGCTGCATGATGCCCAGCGCGGCCAAGGTGATGGCGGTGAGCGTCTCTAGCGGGGGCTGGCTGATCTCCGCCTGCTCAAATTCGCTTAGGGCGGATGTGATACCCCGCTCCTCAAACAGCGCTTCGAAGAGCTCTCGTTTCGAGGAGAAGTGGTAGTAGATCGCGGCGTCGGTGATGCCGGCCGCGCTGGCGATGTCGCGGACGCTAGTTCGAGCGAAGCCTTTCGCAGAGAAGAGCCTGAGCGAGGCGTCCAAGATCTGCTTGCGGGTCAGCGGCCCTTTCCGCGCCTTGCGGGGCCCGCTGCTTCCAGATCGCGTTCGTGTGGTAGTAACCAGCTTCGCTCCTTGCCGTATTGTCCTAGAGATCAAACAACTGCCCTATTTGAGCATTAGCTTAGCTAACGGCAGGAGCCCTGTCAACGAACTGCACGGCTTACTTAGTTGATCTGCCATCCGGCTCCCGCTACGCTGTAGTGCTTATTACGTGGAAAGGAGCGCCGGTTTTCTCGTTGATCGTCCGGCTAGACTTCGGCGATGGCGCGCGACGGGCGCGCTCCCTGCGGCTGGCGCCTCGCGCTGGGCCCAGTGTGCATGTGATCGCCCAGCTTAGCCCGCACCTCCCGTTCAAGGACAACAGCGTCGACGAGATCCTGCTCGACCGCTCCCTCGCCCACGCCGACGACGTGCTGGGCACGATGGAAGAGTGCTGGCGCATCAGCAAGCCGGGTACCATCGTCCACCTGCGGCTTCCCCATGCATCGTCCCCTTGGGCAGTGAGTCGCGACCCCCGGCACAGCCGCCACTTCACCCTGGAGACGTTCAACTACTTCGACCCGGAGCGCGGCGACACCGGCTGCCGCAGCTCGGCCTCCTTCCAAGTGGAGCAGGCCCGCCTCTACCTGACCGGCCCCCGCCGGAACGCACGCGGGATGGCGCTGGCGCGAGGCGCCTTCGCCCGGGTGATCGAGGGGTTCGTCAACCAGAACCGCGGCATGCAGTACCGATGGGAGCG
>JACZYW010000111.1 GCA_022570885.1 Chloroflexota bacterium
CCGACGCCGCCCATGCCCCGCACGCCGGAGATCACCGCGCCTGGCGATTCGCCCTCGAAGGCGGCCAGGAGGGTTTCGATGATGAAGTCCACACCGTGCCGCGGCTGTAGCGGCATCGTGGGCTCATGGATATCGAAACCGTCGATACCCGTGCGACCGTGCACCTCCTCCGCGGTGATGAGGCCGCGCACCAGGGGCCGGGCGCAGCCGGCGAACACCTTGAGGCCGGGCTGGCCCCCGAGTTCGCACATCAGGCGCGCGTTGCGCTGCGTGAGCGCAAGCGGCACGTTGCCCGCCACTGTGGTGATGCCGAGGATGTCGAGTTCTTCCGGCGAGGCCATGGCCAGGAGCAGCATCACGGCGTCGTCCTGGCCGGGATCGCAGTCGATAAGGATCGGTTTTCCCGCCATTCGCCGCCTCCCCTCGGCCTTAGTGGCCCCCCGGCATTTTTAGATGGGCTTGGATTAGCATTGGGACGAAAAGGTTACAAGCGGCGGACGTTTCTCCCGCATCCCCAGGTGTATAAACGTCGGATGAACGCCGTGCCACCACGCGACCTTTCGCTGCGCAAACCGCTCGCATGGCTTGCCGAGACGGACGCCGACATTGCCCGCGCCTATGAGCAAGTGGGATTGCCGCCGAAACGGTCGCACGATCCGAGCTTCGCGGGACTGCTGCGCATTCTGGTTGCCCAGCAAATCTCGGTCGCCGCGGCCCGCAACATCACCGCCCGTCTCGAGGCGGCGGCGAGCCCCCTGACGCCGGAGACGTTCCTTGCCCTGGGCGATGCCGACGTGCGTGCAATCGGCCTGAGCGGTCAAAAGGTGCGCTATGGCCGCGCCCTCGCCAACGCCATCGCCGACGGCGCACTCGATCTTGCCGGCCTCGAAGGTACGGACGACGAGTCGGCCATCGCGGCCCTGGTCTGATCGAGGAGCGCCTGGGGGTCGCCCAAGATCCGCTGCGATACCGTGGCTGGAGGATCGCTCGACGGCGGCTCCGACCCCCCGCCGCCGCCACAGGCGAGCGCCGCGAAGAGGAGGAACGAGCCTCCGAATAGCAACGTGAGGCGCTTCATCGCTGGTCTGATTCTAGCACCAGGTTGCCTGCCGCATCGACCACGCCCCGCCAGCCGGGCGGGATCGCCGTCGTCGCGTCGAGCTGGAGGACGAGCGCGGGGCCGCGCAGCCGGTCGCGCGCCCGCAGCGCGGTTCGATCGTAGACCCACGTCGCTCTCGACCGCCCGGCGAACCAGACCTGCCGCCGTTCGAGCCGAGCGTCTTTCGCCTCGCCGCCTCGCCCCGGCGCGGCCAGCGCCTTCGCCCCGAGCCGAGGCCGCGGGCCCTCCGCCCGCACCCGCACCGCGACGACCTCGACCGGCCGCGATTGGTCAGCGTGGCCGTAGCGGCGCCGGTGGGCGCGATGGAAGGCGGGCAGGATGCGGGCGGGCGCGCAGCCGGCGTCGGACGCGGCGACGGGCACGGTCAGCTCGTGCGACTGGCCAACGTAGCGCAGATCGAGGCTGCGTCGCAGCCTGACCCGCCCTCGTTCGCCCTCCGCCGCCAGCTCCCGTCGCGTCCGCTTCTCCATCCGCTCGAAGGCCCGCTCCAGCCTCCGAGCGAAGACCTCGGCGAGCTTGGTCGAGCCGTGACCGCTTCGATCCTCCACCGGCACCGACGCGAGAAAGGCCTGCACGGCGTCTCTGGTGACCGGCGCGGCGGCCATGCCGAACGCGGAGAGCACGCCGGGGAAGGGCGGCACGAGCACGCGGACGATGCCCAACGCCTCGGCCAGCTCGCAGGCGTGGAGCGGGCCCGCGCCGCCGAAGGCGACGAGCGTGAAGCGCCGCGGGTCGTGGCCGCGCTCGACCGAGATGAGCCGCAGCGCGCGCTGCATGCTCGCGTTCGCCACCTGGACGATGCTCGCGGCGGCCTGCTCGATGTCGTTGCCGTAGGCGCGGGCGATGGGCCGCAGCGCGCGCCGGGCGGCGGCGACCGAGAGCGACATGCGGCCGCCCAGGAAGCGCTCGGGCAGGAGGCGTCCCAGCAGCAGATGGGCATCGGTCACCGTCGGATCGCCGCCCTTGCCGTAGCAGGCCGGGCCGGGGTCGGCGCCGGCGCTCTCCGGCCCCACTCGCAACGCGCCCCCAGCGTCGATGCGGGCGATCGAGCCGCCGCCCGCGCCCACGGTGTGGACGTCGACGGTGGGGATGCGCAGCGGCAGGCCGTCGATGGTCGCTTCGGCGGTAAACGGAATTGCGCCGTCGCAGAGGCAGACGTCGGTCGAGGTGCCGCCCATGTCGAGCGTGATGATGCGATCGAGGGCCCGGCGGGCGGCGTCTCCGCCACGGGCGGAGGCCCTGCGGGCGCCGGCGACCATGAAGGCGCCGGCTACGCCGCCCGCCGGGCCCGAGAGCACCGTTCGCACCGCCAGCGCACCGCTCGCCTTCGCTCCGGCGCTGCCGCCGTTCGATTGCATTATGCGCAGCCGAGCCACGCCCCGCGAGCGCAGCCCCTCCGCCAGCCGCGCGAGGTAGCGCTCCACCACCGGCGCCACGTAGGCGTTGAGCACCGTCGTGCTGGTGCGCTCGTACTCGCGATACTCCGGCAGCACCTCGAACGAGGCCGAGCAGGGCAGCCCGCGCCGGCGGGCGGCGTCGCGCACCATCCGCTCGTGCTGAGGCTTCAGGAACGAGAAGAGGAAGCAGACCGCCAGCGACTCGACGCCCCGCGCGAGCAGCCGGTCGAGCAGCGCCTCCACCTCTCGCGAGGAGAGCGCCTGCAGCACGCGGCCGCGATGGTCGAGCCGCTCGTCCGCCTCCAGGCGCAGCTCGTCGGGTATCAGCGGCGGTGGGCGGCGAGGCTCCAGGTCGTACAGCTTGGGCCGCGTCTGGCGGCCGATAGCGAGCACGTCGCGGAAGCCGCGAGTGGTGATCAGCGCGGTGCGGGCGCCCTTGCGCTCCAGCACGGCGTTGGTGGCGACGGTGGAGCCGTGCACCACCTCGTCCGGCGTCCAGCCAGTCTCATCGAGGCCGGCCAGCACCGCCCGCGAAGGGTCGTCGGGCGTGGAGGGCCGCTTGTAGACGAGCAGCCGGCCGTCCTCCCAGAGGAGGAAGTCGGTAAAGGTGCCGCCCACGTCCACGCCCAACACCGACGCCATATCGAGGTGAGTATAGGCGCTGACAGGTGGGAGGGGCTAGGGAGCGCCGGACTTGTTTTCAAGCTCTGCGGGATAAATCCCGCAGCTTCTCCGGTTGCGAAGTACGAAGCCGCGGGTTTCAACCCGCGGAAGTGGATTCAACCACCGGCCCACCAAACATGACCCAGCTACAGAGTATGGAGGCGGTCGGGCAGAACTCGCTCTAGCGCGCGCTCACCTCTCGCAGCGACAGCGTCTCGTTCATGCTGCCGGAGCGGAAGCCGGCCAGATCGAGCGTGACGTACTGGTAGCCCAGCTCCTTGAGCCGCTCGACCGCCCGCTCGCGGTTGCCGTCCTGCATGAGCACGGCCATGCCGTCCGGCTCCACCTCGATGCGCGCCACGTCGCCGTGGTGGCGGACGCGAAGCTGGCGTATCCCCAGCGAGCGGAGGAACGCCTCCGCAGCGCCGATTCGCTCCAGCGCCTCGACGGTCACCTGCGTGCCGTAGGGGATGCGCGAGGAGAGGCAGGCCATGGCCGGCTTGTCCCAGGTGGGCAGCCCGCGCTCACGCGAGAGGGCGCGGATCTCGTCTTTGTTGAGCCCCGCCTCGACGAGCGGGCTGCGCACGCCGTGCTCCGCGGCGGCGACGCGGCCGGGCCGGTGATCGCCCAGGTCGTCCATGTTGCAGCCGTCGACGACGAAGGCGAAGCCACGCCGCACCGCCATCGCCGAGAGCAGGCCATAGATCTCTATCTTGCAGTGGTAGCAGCGCTGGGGCGAGTTCTCGACGTAGCCCTCGCGCTCCATCTCGTGCGTCTCGATCGTCTCGTGGGCGATGCCGATGGCACGCGAGAGCTCCCGCGCCTCTTCGACCTCGGAGGCGGGAATCGATGGCGAAACGCCGGTGACCGCCAGCGCCCGCTCGCCCAGCGCATCGAACGCAGCCGCCGCAAGGAACGTGCTATCGACCCCGCCCGAGAAGGCGACGAGCACAGACTCCATGTCGCGCAGGATCGTGTGTAGCTGTTCTAGCTTTGGAGAGAGCGCCTGGCCCATACGAAACACCCCTATCCGACTGCTCGAATCGTACCACGAACATCGCTCGTCGCCAATGCGGTTCGGGTTCTCCGGCTGTCCCTCGCCTAAAGGCAACTCTCCTAACAGTCGATACGTATGTGTACCGCTACGTGTATGTAGCGGAGAAGGCCGTATGGGCAAACATTCTACTCGAAAGCTTTACGCTCTCTTCGCGGGCTGGACATTCCTTGCCGTGCTGGCGGTCGTCGTCGCCATCGCCGTCGTCGTCATCTTCCGCTTCGACACCATCCGCAACACGGCGGAGAACGAGACGGCACTCGTCACCAGCCGCGTCTTGGCCCCGGGACTGGCGCGCGAGGCCGGCAACCTGAGCGAGGCCAACCTCAACTCCTTCTCCACCGCTGCTACTGCGCTGCTGAGCGACCAGATACGGACGATCCGGCTTTGGGACGCCGAGGGCCAACTGCTCGCCGCCACCGACGACGGCTCGGCTGCGCAACCTGACCTGCTTGCGCTGGAACAGGCCGCAGGGGGAAGAATCACGGCCGCCAGGGTGGGATCGCCTCAGGGAGATCTCCTGGTGAGCTACGCGGCGCTGGCGGATGGCGTTGTTCTGGAGATCCGGCAGGACTACAGTTCCATCTCCAGCTCGGTGATCAGCAATCAACAAGCGCTGCTCGTACTGGCCGCCGGCGGCATCATCGCGCTCGCGATCATCCTCCCGGTTGTGCTCTGGTTGACCACTCGCCGCCTGAAGGGTGAGTATGACCGGTTGCGCTACCTCTACCACACCGGCCAGGCCATTCGCTCGACTCTGGACCTGACGGACGTACTGGAACACGTGGCCCGCGACGCCGGCGTCTTCGCAGGCGCGCCGCTGGCCTTAGCCACACTCGTGGAGGACGAGACTGACGACCTGATCCTGAAGGCCAGCTTCGAGCGGGCCAGAAACGCCTCCACCCAGCATCACCGAAAGGTCGAGGAGTGGTTCCTGCGTCGCTGCGCCGGCACAGGCGAAACGATAGCGGCCAAACTGGACAAGTTTCCCTATACCTCCCTCCTCGGGTTCGAGCTCCAACTGCCGAAGCCTTTGTACATCCTTTGCGTCCCCATCCTCGGCCGTGATCGCGCCATCGGCATCGTCACGGTGGTGCGGGACGGATCGCAGGGAGGGTTCAAGGCCTCGACGGTACAGATGATAGAGGAGATGGCCGGCCAAGCCGCCATGGCGGTGGAGCAATCGGTCCTCTTCGCCAAGATGCGCAGCTACGCGAGCGAGGTGGAGTTAAGCTACGACAACACGCTCAAGGCGCTGATGGCCGCGCTCGATACAAAGGATGCTGTCACCCACGGCCATTCGGAGCGCGTCTCGCGCCTCACCGTCACCCTCGCCAAGGAGATGGGCGTACCGAAGGAGCAGCTGGTGGACATTGAGCGCGGCGCGCTGCTCCACGACGTCGGGAAGATCGGCGTGCCGGACGCCGTGCTCCAAAAGCCGGCCAGCCTGAACGAGAAAGAGTTCGAGGCGATGCAGAAGCACCCGCTGCTGGCCGGGCTCATGGTCTCCAACGTGGGCTTCCTCGAAGGGGCAATGCCTATCCTCCTCTACCACCACGAGCGCTACGACGGCACCGGCTACCCATTCAGCCTCGAGGGCGAAGCGATACCGCTGGAAGCGCGCATCTTCGCCGTGGTCGATGCCTACGACGCGATGACTTCCGATCGGCCCTACCGCAAGGCTATGCCGCCTGAGGACGCGCTGGCGGAGATCAAGCGCTACTCTGGCAGCCAGTTCGACCCCCACGTCGTCGAGGCGTTTTCGATCGTGATCGACCGCCTGCAGCCGGCAGCGCACCGGGCCGCCTAACCCACGCTCCTTCCGCCCTCAGCACACGCCCCTCGGCACCACGCATGCGTCACAACGCGTCTCCTGACGCAGCGCGTCTCCTAATGTCATCGTCCCGGTTTGACCAGAGATTCGGCCAAAAGCTATCATAGGTAGCTGATAGGAATGAAGCCGTAATCATCCTGAAGGAGCGTCGATGGCGCCATCGACATCGTTTCCCGGCAACGCAGCCTTCTATCTGATACTGATCGCTTTCGCATCTATCTTTATCTTCACGGCGGGTGTGCGCGTCGTGGTCATGTTCCGCGCGAAGCGTGAGAACCGGCTCGGCTCCTTCAGCGACATCATCGAGCGCATCGTTACCCTCCCCATGCTGGTGCTGGGAACGAGCCGGATTAACCGGCGCCGCTACTGGTACGCCGGACTGCTTCACAGCATGATCTACTGGGGCTTCCTCACCCTCCAGATCAGAACGCTCAACTTCCTCCTCGATGGCTTCCACGAGGCGATCAGCTTCCAGAGCATCTTCGGCATTGGCTACACCCTCTATCGGCCGGTGATGGACATGTTCAACGTGATCGTGATCGTCGGCGTCAGCCTGGCAGTGATACAACGGGTCTTTATTAAGCCGGCCCGCCTCACGCTCAATTGGGACGCTTGGGTGATCCTCTTCCTCACCTTCTTCCTCATGGTGACCGACGTCCTCACCAACAGCTTCGCCATCTTCCTGGAGCGCGGCGATAAGGACGCCTTCACCTTCTGGGCGTTCGGCATGGCGAACCTATGGGACGCAGTCGGCATGAGCCGATCGGTAGCCGAGGCGCTCCACACCACCTGGTGGTACCTCCACCTCTTCGATTTCCTCATGTTCCTCGCCTACCTGCCGATCTCGAAGCACTCGCACATCATCACGGCGCCGTTCAACGTCTTCTTCCGCCGGCTCACGCCCACGGGCGTCCTCCAGCCCATCCCCAACCTGGAGGAGCGCGAGGTCTTCGGCGTGGGCAAGGTAGAGGACTTCTCCTGGAAGCAGATCATGGACACCTACACCTGCACCGAATGCGGCCGCTGCGAGATCAACTGCCCCGCCTTCATCAGCGGCAAGGATCTCTCGCCCAAGAAGATCATGCACGATATCCGGAAGGTGGCGGAGCAGCAGGTACATGCTCTCACCAATCTGCCCAAGAGCAACGGCGAGATGGAACCCCTCAAGCTCATCGACGCCGTTGGCTTCGACGCCATCTGGGACTGCGTGAACTGCGGCGCGTGCCAGGAGCAGTGCCCGGTCTTCATCGAGCACGTCCCGGCGCTGACCGACATGCGGCGCTTCCTCGTGATGGACGAGGCGAAGATGCCGGAGACCGCCGCCGCCGTGCTCCAGCAGCTAGAGCAGCGCGGCCATCCCTGGCCGGGCGCCGCCTTCACCCGCACCTCCTGGATCGAGGAGATGGAGTTCGAGATCCCGAAGTTCGACGGCAGCCAAGAGTACCTCTACTGGGTGGGCTGCACCGGCGCGCTGGTGGAGCGGAACATCAAGGTGACGCAGGCCGTCGCCCGGCTGCTGCACGAAGCCGGCGTCAGCTTCGGCTGCATGGGCGAAGAGGAGACCTGCTCCGGCGACCCTGCCCGCCGCCTCGGCAACGAGTACCTCTACCAGGTCCAGGCTAAGCAGACCGTGGACATCTGGAAGGACAAGCACGTGCAAAAGGTGATCACCACCTGCCCCCACTGCTTCAACGTGATGCAGAACGAGTACCCCCAGATGGACGGCAACTTCGACGTGTATCACCACACTCAGGTGTTAGCCGATCTGCTCAAGGACGGCCGGCTGAAGGCGGAGCACGAATTAAGCGAGAAGGTCGCCTACCATGACTCGTGCTTCCTGGGACGCCACAACGGTATCTACGAGCCGCCCCGCGATGTGATCAAGGCGATCCCCAGCGCGGAGCTGGTGGAGCTTCCGCGCTGCAAGGAGAACGGCTTCTGCTGCGGAGCGGGCGGCGCGCACATGTGGGTAGAAGAATCGAAGGGCGACCGCATCAACCACCTCCGCTCAGACGAAGCGCAAAAGAGCGGCTGCAACGTGCTCGCCGCCAACTGCCCGTTCTGCCTCCAGATGTTCGACGATGGCATCCCCTCCGTGGAGCCCGACGAATCGAAGCGCATGCGCGCCTACGACATCGCGGAGCTGCTGGAGCGGGCGGTCTTTGGCGAGCGCAACGGCAAGCAGGCCGAGGAGCCCGCCGGGGTGAAGCGGCCGCGGAAGCGCCAGCGGAAGCGGAGTCCCCATCATGAGTGACGAGAGCGACGAGGCCGTCAGCGAATCGCGTGAGGGCG